>NZ_JASHLT010000005.1:0-175544 GCF_030056615.1 Streptomyces sp. HNM0645
GCGCACACGGGCCGCGCGCACACGGGCCGCGCGCACACGGGCCGCGCGCACACGGGCCGCGCCCGACGCGGGCGGCCCACCCGGAGCGGTCGGCACGCGGAACAGCGTCTCCTTCCCTGGTCCCTGCGGGGTCTGGTCCGTGCCACCCCCTTCGATCAGTGAACTTTCCTTCCAGTCCTCCCCGGCCTCCCGGCCCGGCCGGCCGAACCTCGGTGCGACCCCCGCCCGGGCGTGTGATGCACTGGGCGGGCGGGGAACGCACCATCAGCGACCACACGGCAGGAGCGCGCAGTGACCAGCTACCGGCAGCCGGGCCTCGTCCTCACGGATCGCCACTTCACCGTTCCCCTCGACCACGCCGACCCCTCGGGGGAGCAGATAGCCCTCTACGGCCGTGAGGTCGTCTCCAGCAGCCGGGCGGGAGCGGACCTGCCCTGGTTGGTGTATCTGGAGGGCGGACCCGGCTTCGGGGCGCGGCGCTTCCCCGGCAAGCAGGCCTGGCTGGCACGCGCGGTGCAGGAGTTCCGCGTGCTCCTCCTCGACCAGCGCGGCACCGGACTGTCCTCGCCCGCCAACCGGCAGACGCTGCCGCTGCGCGGCGGCCCCGAGGAGCAGGCCCGCTACCTCTCGCACTTCCGGGCGGACAGCATCGTCCGTGACTGCGAAGCGGTCCGCGCACGGCTGACCGGCGGGGCGCGCTGGACCGTCCTCGGCCAGAGTTTCGGCGGATTCTGCGCCACCCACTACCTCTCGACCGCACCGGAAGGGCTGAGGGCCGTCCTGATCACCGGCGGTCTGCCCTCGCTGGACGCCCGGGCCGAGGACGTCTACCGCGCCGCGTACCCCCGCATCCAGCGCAAGAACGACGCCCACTACGCCCGCTACCCGCAGGACGTCGAGCGGGCCCGGCGCATCTCCGAGCACCTCGCCGCCCGGCGGACCGTCCTGCCCGGCGGCTACCTCCTCACTCCCGAGGCGTTCCAGTCGCTGGGGATCCAGCTCGGCACCGGCGACGGCAGCCACCAGCTCCACTACCTGCTGGAGAACGCCTTCGTCCGCACGGCCGACGGGGACGAACTCTCCGACGCCTTCCAGCAGGGCGTCCTCGCCGCGCTGTCGTACGCGGCCCATCCGCTGTACGCCGTCCTGCACGAGGCCATCTACGCCCAGGGCCAGGCCCCCACGGCCTGGGCGGCCGAGCGGGTGCGCGCCGAGTTCCCGCAGTTCGACGCGGAGAAGGCGCTGGCCGGGGACGGACCGGTGCTCTTCACCGGCGAGTCCGTCCACCCCTGGCACTTCGAGACCGACCCCGCCCTGCGGCCCCTTCGCGACGCCGCCGAGATCCTGGCCGCCCGCACCGACTGGCCCGCGCTGTACGACACCGAGCGCCTCGCGGCCAACGAGGTCCCGGTCGCCGCGGCCGTCTACCACGACGACATGTACGTCGACACCGCCCACTCCCTCGCGACCGCCCGCGGCATCCGCGGACTGCGCACCTGGGTCACCGACGAGTACGAGCACGACGGCGTGCGGGCGTCCGGTTCCCGTGTGCTAGACCGGCTGCTCGCCCTGGTCCGCGACGAGGTGTGACGAGAGTGCCGTGACCCGGCCCCGGCGAGCGGGGCGGGAACGGCGGCGGCACGCCCCCCACCGTTGCTCGGAGACCACGCCGGGACGCGAGGCCACTGCGGATACGCTGCCCGTGTGACCGAACTGACCGAACTGACCGAACCTCAGCTCGCACCGGTACCGGACGACTGGCAGCGGGCGCTCGCCGTCGTCGCCCACCCGGACGACCTCGAGTACGGCTGCGCCGCGGCCGTCGCCGGCTGGACCGACGCGGGCAAGGAGGTGACGTACCTTCTCGCCACCCGGGGCGAGGCCGGGATCGACACCATCGACCCCGCGGAGTGCGGGCCGCTGCGCGAGCGGGAGCAGCGGGCGAGCGCCGCGGTCGTCGGCGTGAGCGCCGTCGAGTTCCTCGACCACCGGGACGGCGTCATCGAGTACGGCACCGCGCTGCGCCGCGACATCGCGGCCGCGATCCGTCGGCACCGCCCCGAACTGGTCGTCACCCCCAACCACCGCGACACCTGGGGCCCGGCCGTCGGCGGCGCCTGGAACTCGCCGGACCATCGCGCCGTGGGCCGGGCCGTGCTGGACGCCGCCGGTGACGCGGGCAACCGCTGGATCTTCCCCGAACTCCTCACCGAGCAGGGCCTGCAGCCCTGGAGCGGCGTCCGGTGGGTGGCGATCGCCGGCTCGTCGACCCCGACCCATGCCGTGGACGCCACGGCCGGGCTCGAGCGCTCGGTGCGGTCGCTGCTGCAGCACCGCAGTTACATCGAGGTCCTGACGGACAAGGACCCGGAGGCGTACTGCCGGGAGTTCCTGGTGGGCAACGCGCAGGCGGTGGCGCCCCGGTTCGGCGGGGTGCCGGCGGTGGCCTTCGAGCTCTTCGGCCGGTAGCGGCCGGGCTCCGGACGGGCGGGTCGCCGCCACGGCCCGCCGTGCTCCCGGCCGGGAGGGCGTCGCCCCGCCCAGGCGGCCGGGCACACCGTCTCGCGACGAGGCGGCCGTGGGTGCCGGGCGGTTCCCGCCGCAGCGCTCACTCGGTATCGCGGCGCGGTTCCGAGGCCCGCCCGCCGTTCGCGTCGAGCTTGAACGCCCGCACGAGCAGGACTCCGAGGACGATCAGGGCGATGCCCAGCCAGGCGGGTCCGGAGCCGAGGGCCAGTACGACGATCCCCACGGGCACCAGATAGCCGGCGAAGGGCATGAACAGGGAGCCCACGGACGTCGGGCCGCCGCGGGACGGCTTGCCGCCGTGGATGCGCTCCCGTACGACCGGTGGGTACCACTCGGTGAAGCGGAGGGCGACGATGATCGCCCCGATCTGGACGACCCAGTTGGTCCAGATGTTGTCCGGCTGGCGCAGCACGAGGTCACCGATGAGCCCCGCCACCGCCGCCACCAGGAACGCGAGCCCCCACACGGCGGTGATCACGTAGTTGGTGTGCATGAAGCCGCGGGTGGTCCACAGCGAGCGGTCCACCCGTTCGCGGGCGTACTGCACGGTGAAGGGCTCGCGGACCACGATCGAGCCGAAGGCGATGGCCACCAGGGCGAAGTTGGAGAGTTCCCCGGAGTACGTCTCCAGCCAGCGCAGCGTACCCAACGATGCGACGAGGCCGACGATCGTGAGGGCCGCGAAGAAGGCGACGTCGGAGACCTCGAGGATCTTGACCGAGGTGCCGGGGCGTCTCAGCCGGTCCACGACGAGGACGAAGACGGCGATCGCCAGGGAGACCCCCACGGCGAACTCGAACCGGCCCGGGCCGACCAGGACCGAGAACATGATCCACGGGAGCATCCCGACGACGGGGTTGTCGAAGAATGCGGCGAGACGGCGCCCCGCCCCGGTGTCGGTGATGGCGTTCATGGACACGCCCTCCGGGAGACGGCCTACTGTCCAGCGTGCTCCCGGACCCGCCGTCCCGCGACGGGGCCGAACGGGCGGGCGTGCGGCCCTGGGGCGGGGGACCGGCGGAGGTCCGGACGGTCGCCGCCGTGCGGCGGGGGCTCCAGGCGGGGTGTGGCGGTGGTGGGGTGCGGAGCGGTGGAAGGGGCCGGGGAGAGAGGGAGCGGCCAGCCGGGAACGGGGAGGGGCCGGGGGCCGGGTGCCCCGGCCGGACGCGGCTGTTCCCAGGAGAGCAAGCGACCGCTTAGTATGCGGGGAGCAGTGGTACGCCCTACACACCGCGGAGGCCCGAATGCAGGCATGGCGAGTGCACCGGAACGGCGAGCCGGGCGAGGTGATGCGCCTGGAGGAGACCGGACGCCCGCAGCCAGGCGACGGGCAGGTCCTGCTCAGGGTGCGGGCCGCCGGCGTCAACTTCCCCGACGCGCTGCTCTGCCGCGGCCACTACCAGGTCACGCCGCCGCTGCCCTTCACTCCCGGGGTGGAGATCTGCGGTGAGACCGAGGACGGCCGCCGCGTCATCGCCACCCCGGCCCTGCCGTACGGAGGGTTCGCCGAGTACGCCGTCGCCGACGAGGCCGCGCTGCTGCCCGCTCCCGACGCCCTCGACGACGCCGAGGCCGCGGCACTGCACATCGGCTACCAGACGGGCTGGTTCGGACTGCACCGCCGCGCGAACCTCCGGGAGGGCGAGACGCTGCTCGTGCACGCGGCGTCCGGCGGCGTCGGCAGCGCGGCGGTGCAGCTCGGCAAGGCCGCCGGCGCCCGCGTCATCGGCGTCGTCGGCGGTCCTGAGAAGGCCGCCGTGGCCCGCGAGATCGGCTGCGACCTCGTCATCGACCGGCGTGAGGACGACATGGTCGCCGCGGTGAAGGACGCCACCGGCGGCCGTGGCGCCGACGTCGTCTACGACCCGGTCGGCGGAGACGCGTACGCCAAGTCCGCCAAGTGCGTCGCGTTCGAGGGCCGCATCCTCGTCGTGGGCTTCGCGAGCGGTGGCATCCCCAGCCCGGCGCTCAACCACGCGCTGGTGAAGAACTACTCGATCGTCGGACTGCACTGGGGCCTCTACAACCGGATGGACCCCAGTGCCGTGCTCCGCTGCCACGAGACACTCACCGACCTGGCGGCCGCGGGACTGATCAAGCCGCTCGTCAGCGACCGGGTCGCTCTCAAGGGCGCCGCCGACGCCGTCCAGCGCGTCGCCGACGGCACCACCACGGGACGCCTCGTCGTCCTCCCGGAAGGAGCGGCCGCATGACCGACGCCGCCGAACTGCGTGTGCGCACCCGCGAGTTCCTCGCGGAGCACCCGCCCGCCACCACCGGGCGGACCGACTTCCTCAAGGCCCGCTTCGACGCAGGTCTGGCCTGGGTGCACTACCCGGTCGGACTCGGCGGACTCGGCGCGGCCCGCTCGCTGCAGGCCGTCGTCGACACCGAACTCGAAGCCGCGGGAGCTCCCGACAACGACCCCCGCCGGATCGGCATCGGCCTCGGCATGGCGGCGCCCACGATCCTCGCGTACGGCACCGAGGAGCAGAAGCAGCGGTTCCTGAGGCCGCTCTGGGTCGGCGAGGAGGTCTGGTGCCAGCTGTTCAGCGAGCCCGGCGCCGGCTCCGACCTGGCCGCGCTCGGCACCCGCGCCGTCCGGGACGGAGCCGACGGTGACTGGGTGGTCAACGGACAGAAGGTGTGGACCTCCAGCGCGCACCTCGCCCGCTGGGCCATCCTCATCGCCCGCACCGACCCGGACGCTCCCAAGCACCGAGGCATCACCTACTTCCTCTGCGACATGAGCGACCCGGGCGTCGAGGTCCGGCCGCTGCGCCAGATCACCGGCGAGGCCGAGTTCAACGAGGTCTTCCTCACCGACGTGCGGATCCCCGACGACCGCCGGCTCGGCCCCGTGGGCGAGGGCTGGAAGGTCGCCCAGACCACCCTCATGAACGAACGCGTCTCCATCGGCGGCATGCGACTGCCGCGGGAAGGCGGAATGATCGGGCCCGTCGTCCGCACCTGGCGCGAGCGTCCCGAGCTGCGCACCCACGACCTCCACCAGCGGCTGCTCACCCTGTGGGTGCAGGCCGAGGTCTCCCGGCTCACCGGCGAACGACTGCGCCAGCAGCTCGCCGCAGGCCAGCCCGGCCCCGAGGGATCGGGCATGAAGCTCGGCTTCGCCAGGCTGAACCAGGAGATCAGCGGCCTCGAGGTGGAACTCCGCGGCGACGAGGGCCTGCTGTACGACGACTGGACCATGCGCCGTCCCGAGCTGGTCGACTTCACCGGCCGTGACGCGGGCTACCGCTATCTGCGCTCCAAGGGCAACTCGATCGAGGGCGGCACCAGCGAGGTGCTGCTCAACATCGTCGCCGAACGGGTGCTCGGACTGCCCGCCGAGCCCCGCAACGACAAGGACGTCCCCTGGAAGGACCTCGCGCGATGAGCACACAGCCCGACCTCCTCTACTCCGAGACCGAGGACGACCTGCGGGCCGCCGTTCGCTCCCTGCTCACCGGACGTTCCGACCACGCCGCCACCCTCGCCCGCGCCGAGTCGGGGTCGCCCTACGACGACGGGCTGTGGCAGTCGCTCGCGGCCGGCATCGGCGCGGCCGGACTCCTCGTGCCCGAGGAGCTCGGCGGCCAGGGCGCCGGGCATCGAGAGGCCGCGGTCGTCCTCGAGGAGCTCGGCCGGGCGGTCACCCCCGCGCCCTACCTCACCAGTTCGGTCATCGCCACCGAGACGCTGCTCGCGCTCGGCGGGGCGCGCGACGGGGCCACGGGCCTCCTGAAGGGACTGGCCGCCGGCCGGACCGTCGCGGTCCTCGCCCTCCCGCTCTCCGCCTCCGCCGGTACCGGCCGCCCGGGCGGAACGACCGTCACGGGGGTCGCCGACGCCGCCGCCGCCGATGTGCTCCTCGTGCTCAGGGAAGACGGTCTGCACGCCGTGGAGCGAGGCGACGCCACGGTCGAACCGCTCACCCCGCTCGACCTCACCCGCCCCCTCGCCTCCGTCACCACCGCGGAGGGCTCCGGCACCCTGCTCGCGGACGCGGAGCAGGCTCGCGCCGCGGTGCGCCGTGGACTGCTCGCCGGCGCCGGACTGCTCGCCTCGGAGCAGCTGGGGATCGCGGAGTGGTGCCTGGAGGAGACGGTCCGGTACACGCGCGACCGGTACCAGTTCAACCGGCCCGTGGGCTCGTTCCAGGCACTGAAGCACCGGATGGCGCAACTGTGGCTCGATGTCGCCGGAGCGCGCGCCGCGGCGCGCAACGCGGCGGACGCGCTCGCGACCGGAAGCGCCGAGGTGCCGCTCGCGGTCTCCGTCGCCCAGGCGCACTGCTCCCGGGTGGCGGTGCGCGCCGCCGAGGAGTGCGTCCAGCTCCACGCCGGCATCGGCATGACCTGGGAGCACCCCGCGCACCTGTACCTCAAACGGGCCAAGGCCGATGAGATCGCCCTCGGCACCCCGGGCCGCCACAAGGAGGTGCTGGCGGAACTCGTCTCGCTGCCCGGCCCGAGGTGACGCGCGGGCCCGGGACCAACGGACTCCACCGGCTCCGTCGTCTCCACCGCGGCGGACCGACGCTCCGAGGCGTACGGCCCGGCCGGGAGTCGTCCCCACCGGGCCGTCCGCACACGAGCAAGGGTCAGTGGACCGTTCTCCGCCCAGGCCGGCCTGCGGGGAGCTGACGCAGTGCTCGACGCCTCCGCGACCGCGGCGCTGGTCGCGGTCGCGGAGGACGACGGCGCCGCGCCCGGCGCGGGGCTGGTCGCCGCCGGCCACGATCGCACACTCCTGCGGCGCCGGTGCCCCGTGGAGATCCCGAGCATTCGCCACGCCTTCTACGACGGGCGCCTCGACGACCTCGCCCGGACCGGGTCCCGCCTCCTTCATCCCGCTGGTGTCCGGCAACTGGACCCAGAGCTCCACCTGTCAGGCGACGGGGCGTTCCCGCAAGCCGAGCGCACGCGGCTGAACTCCATCGTCTCCACAGCGCATTCCCGAGGGCGGCGCGTCCGCTTCCGGGGCACCCCGGCGCTCCGGGTGCCGCGCCCGCGACGCCGTGTGGCACGAACCGCTCGCGGCGCGCGTCGACCTCGTCAACACCGACGACCCCGCCGGTCTGCGGCGCTTCCTCCTCGCCCACGACCGCTGGTCCACGACAACGCCCGAAGTCAACAACGGATTTGACGACCACCCGATCGGCGGACACGCCAGTCGGCGGTCCGGCGCCTCGGCTCCGCCACACTGGCGCCCGAATGCCGCACACCGGGTGTGGCGGAGGGAGGCCGGTCCATGGCCGTTTCGGTTTCAGTGGTGCTGCTGTTGCTCGTCCTCGCGGTGATCTTCCTCCGCAACGGCGGGTTGAAGCTCTCGCACGCACTCGTGTGCGGCCTGCTCGGGTTCTTCCTCGCGGGTACGAGCATGGCGCCCACCATCCACGACGGCGTCTCGGCGACCGCCGAGGTCGTCGGCAAGCTCAAGCCCTGACGGTTCGGCCGCACGACGGCGGGCCTCCGTCCGCTCACGGGCGGACCCCCGCGCACGACGGCACTTGCCGGACCCGACCGTTCCGGGGCGGGGGGCGGGGACTGGTGGTCTCGCGTCTCGAGGTGTCGCGCACTCGGGCCGGCCGGCCGCGGCGCGCGGGGAAGCGGATCGCGGCGTGCCCTGCACCGTGGGCGTCGGCGTTCCCAGCACGGTGCGTCAGGGGGTGACGACGGCGAACCGGGGGTCGGGGGTGTCGAGGAGGGAGAAGAGCCGGTTCAGGACGGCGGGGTCGCCGTCGACGGTTGCCCCGTCCAGGCCGCGGCCGTCCAGGACGCGGAGGAGTTGGGGCTTGGTCAGGGTCAGCGTGAGGTCGGCGGGTCGGGCGGGAGTGGCGTTCAGGTCGCGGGCGCGGTAGGTGAGGGCTCCGTTGGAGAGGGTGAGGCGCCAGGCCCGGCTCTGGTCGGTGAGCCGCCAGTCCAGGGTGAGGCGGGTGTCCCAGGCGCGGGGGCCGTTGACGCGGATGGCGAGGGAGTCGATGAGCTGGTCGACGGTGAGGGCCATGGCCATCTCGGGGGCGTTGATGTCAACCGCCACCTTGGCGAGGGTGCCGCGCAGCTCCATGGCGGCGGTGAGGTAGTAATTGCGCCAGGTGCCGTTCTCGGCGCCGTGGCCGAGCCGGTCGTAGACCTCGGCGAGGGCTTCACGGGCCGGGGTGTGGTCGGGGTGGGCGAAGACGGCGTGGTTGAGCAGGGTGGCGGCGAAGCGGAGGTCGCCGGCGGCGGCGTACTGCCGGCCCTTGGCGGTGATCGCTTCGATGCCGCCGTAGTCGGCGGTGAAGCGGCGGGCCTGCTCGACCGGCGGGTGCTGCCACAGGTGGGCGGGATTGCCGTCGTACCAGCCCATGTAGCGCTGGTAGATCGCCTTGACGTTGTGGCTGACCGAGCCGTAGTAGCCGCGTGCGGACCAGGTCCGCTCCAGCTCCGGCGGAAGCGTTACCTCCTCCGCGATCTCCGTGCCGGTCAGCCCCTGGTTGAGCAGGCGCAGGGTCTGGTCGTGCAGGTAGGTGTACAGGTCGCGCTGGGCGGTGAGGAAGGCGCCGATCGCCTCGCGGCCCCAGGTCGGCCAGTGGTGGGAGGCGAAGACCGCGTCGGCCCGGTCGGCGAAAAGCTCCTCGGCCTCGCTGAGGTAGTGCGCCCAGACCCGCGGGTCGCGGACGACCGCGCCGCGCAGGGTCAGGATGTTGTGCAGGGTGTGGGTGGCGTTCTAGGCCATGCACAGTGCCCGGCTCCGGGGGAAGAGGAAGTTCATCTCCGAGGGCGCCTCGGTGCCGGGCGTGAGCTGGAAGACGATCTCCACCCCGTCGACGGTCTCCCGCTGCCCGGTACGGGTGATGTCGACGGTCGGCGCCACCAGGCTGATCGTGCCGGTGGAGGTGGTGGTGCCCAGCCCGCACCCGATCTGCCCCGCCGGGCCCTTGGGCAGCCCGCTGCCGTACATGAACGCGGCGCGTCGCGTCATCGCGGTGCCGGCGTACACGTACTCACCGACCGCGTGTTCCAGGAAGCCGGTCGGCGCCGGCACCGGCACCGACCCGTCCGGAACGATCGCACGGGAACCGCCGAAGTGGTCGCCGTGCGAGTGGGTGTAGATCATCCCGGTGACCGGGCGGTCGCCGCGGTGCTCACGGTAAAGCGCCAGCGCCGCGGCGGCGGTCTCCACCGAGATCAGCGGGTCGATCACGATCACACCGGTGTCGCCCTCGACCAGCGTCATGTTCGACGGATCCAGGCCGCGCACCTGGTAGATCCCCTCCGTCACCTTGTAGAGGCCGCCGTGGTGCTGCGCAACGACACGCTGGTGAGAAACCACGACTACGAGAAGGGCAAGGCGGTCGGCTTCGACGCCCTGCTGGAAGCGGGCATCGCCGTCCTGGTGGACGCCTACGGCAAACCGGCCGTGCAGTGCAGTTGCGGCAACCCGCTCGGTACCTTCGAGCACGACGTCGACAGCGCCGACGTGACGTTCCAGGACAACGGCAAGAAGTGGACGGCATACGACCCCGAGAAGGTCGTCAAGATCGAACCCGTGGCCGAGGAGCGGCCGGTCACGGCGTACGAACTGGTCGACATCGAGGACGAGGACGCGGGCCTGGAACGGCGAGCCGGGACGGACGGCGCGCAGGACATACCGCTGCGGAACGATCCCGGCGCCGATGACCGCCCTCGCGGATGAGACGGTCCGCGAATCCCCCTCGTCCACCAGCCCCGGGGTCAGCTCCGTGGCGGCGGGAGACCGGTACCCGGCAACGTGCTACGGCCACGGCGAAACCACCACCGCTCACGGCTCGACGAGCGCGCTATGGGTGCGGCTCGGGCTCAAGTCCGGGGGCCTGGGCTGGGTCACGGCCACCGCGCTGCAAGAGGACCCGGCCGCCCGGGGACTCGGCCAGTGCTGAACCGGGCCTGATCCCCGTGCCGCCGGGGACCGGCGCAGCGGCCCGTGCTCCGCCTCCCGTCCCTGTCGCCGCACACCGCACGGTCGCACACGCATGGTGCAGGCCGCCCGCGGCCTGCACCATGACCACGCACGAGGGCGACGACACCTCTGTGGCCGGGGCACCCGCGGCCGCACCGGATGGCGGCTCGGACATCCGGGGCCCGGCCGGAGGGCTTCCGGCGCGAGGCCCGCCCCACCACCCATGTCTGCGTCGAGCGGCAGGTCCGGGACGGCCGGGAGCGGCAAGGGCATTCCGCGCATCCGACCCAACAGCGACCGATACGACTTCGGCCAGGTCCGCCTCTGCCTCCGTCGCAGCAGCGACAACGGCGTCCTGTGGTCCGACAAGGGGGCCCGACGAGGCGACCGGGCACGCGGGCTTCGCCGGCGGCAGCTTCGGCATGCGGGCCGACCGGACCGACGCTCCAACCACCGCGGACCGAACGGCGACGCCCAGCGGAAACGCGGGCGGGCCGGCCACGGCCCGCCCGCGGCACGAAGGCGGACCGGGACGGTGCCCCACCCGTGGGAGGGCCGGTTGCCGCGGCGGCCGGTCTCCGGGCGACAGTGCCCCGTTTCGGGCGTTCAATGGTTCCATGCACGCCGCGAAGGGCCTGCGGCCGCGCCGCGGCCGCCCGCTCGCCGCTTCGGGCCTGGCCGTACTGCTCGTCGCGGCGACGGCCCTCACCTCGGGTGCCGTTGGTCAGGAGCCCTCGCCCACCCCCACACCACCGCCGTCCCAGGCCGTACCGAAACCCCCGACGGACCAGCCTCCGCCGCTGCTCACCCGGGCCGACGTGGACCGCGCCGCGGCCCGGCTCGACGGCGTCGTGCAGGGCATGATGAAGCAGACCGGCGTCCCCGGCGTCGCGGTCGGCGTCGTGCACAAGGACCGCGTGCTGTATCTGAAGGGCTTCGGCAAGCGGCACGTCGGCCAGCCCGCGGCCGTCGACCCCGGGACCGTCTTCCAGCTGGCCTCCCTCTCCAAGCCGATCGGCTCGACCGTCGTCGCCGGGGCCGTCGCCGACAAGGACGCGGACGGCCGCGGAGCCGGCTGGGACGAACCGGTCACCCGCCACCTTCCCGGCTTCGCCCTCAAGGACCCCTGGGTGTCCGGGCATGTCACCGTCACCGACCTCATGTCCCACCGCAGCGGCCTGCCCGACCACGCCGGAGACCTGCTGGAGGACCTGGGCTACGACCAGGCGTACATCCTGGGCCGTCTCCGCGACGAGCCGCTCGCCCCCTTCCGCGCCTCGTACGCGTACACGAACTTCGGCTTCACCGCAGGCGCGGAGGCCGTCGCCCGCGCGGAGGGCGTCAGCTGGCAGAAGCTCGCCGAGGACACCCTCTTCCGACCCGCCGGCATGGACTCGACCAGCACCACCTTCGCCGACTACGAGAAGGCCGCGAACAAGGCGGTGACCCACGTACCCGGGCCCGACGGCACCTGGCAGGCCAAGTACGTCCGCGACACGGACGCCCAGGCGCCGGCCGGAGGCGTCAGCTCCACCGCGGCCGACATGATGCGGTGGCTGCGGCTCCAACTCGCCGGAGGCAGGCTCGACGGCAGGCAGCTGATCGACGCGGCGAGCCTGCGGCACACACATCTGCCCGAGATCGTCTCCCAGCCGCCGACGGCCCCCGCGGGCCGCACCGGCTTCTACGGGCTGGGCTGGAACGTGAACTACGACAACCAGGCCCGGTTGCGGCTCAGCCACTCCGGTGCCTTCGAGCTCGGCGCCAACACCAACGTGACCATGCTGCCCGGTGAGCAGCTCGGCATCGTCGTGCTCACCAACGGCAAGCCCGTCGGACTGGCCGACGCCGTCGCCCAGGACTTCTTCGACACCGCCCAGTACGGCAAGCCCACGCGCGACTGGCTCGCCCTGTTCGCCGCGCTGTACACCGAGATGGACGACGCCGGTGTGTCGCCCACGGACTACGCCGATCCGCCCGCCGCCGCCAAGGCCGCCCGGCCCGACGGCGCCTACGCCGGCACGTACGGCAACGCCTACTACGGCAACGCCACCGTCACCACCGGTCCGGACGGTCTCGTGCTCGAACTCGGCCCGGAGCCGAAGCGTTTCCCGCTGCGCCACTACGACGGCGACACGTTCAGCTTCGAGACGGCCGGCGAGAACGCCGTGGGGCGGACGGGCGTCACCTTCTCCTTCGGAGAAGGGAGCACGGCGGCGCGGACGCTGCGCGTCGAGTACCTCGACGAGACGGGTCTGGGCACCTTCACACGCGGCTGAACAGGCCCCTCGCCCGGCCCGGCGTCGTCGACGGCACCCTCGTCGTACCGGACCGCGCCCGCGAACGGCCGGCCTGCCGGGCCCGGCGCACGCGATGCCCGGCACCGGTCGGGGTGCGGTGCCGGGCGTCCCTCCGCGCGTCAGGTGAACGTCGGCATCTCGCCCTCGGTCGTGGTGGTGTCGATGACGGCGAACGGTGCGCCCTGGGGGTCGATCACGGCCGCGAACCGGCCGAAAGGCATCGACATCGGCCCGAACACCAGCCTGCCGCCCAGCTCCTGGACCTTCGCCACCGCGGCGTCGCAGTCCGCGACGGTCCAGTAGACCTGGACGTAGGAGGGCACCTCGGGCGGGAACTCCTCGTCCGTCATCCTCATCCGTCCGAGGACCGGATCGCTGCCCAGGTCGAACACCTTGAAGTCCATCGCGGGGTCCGCCACGGCCTTCACGCCGTAGCCGAAGACCGCGGGGAAGAACGCGTCCGACTTCCCGGGCTCACGGGTGAAGACCTCCGCCCAGCAGAAGGAGCCGGGGACGTTCGTCGCCTCGAAGCCCTTGTGCGTACCCGGTTGCCAGACGCCGAAGGCGACACCGCTCGGGTCCTGCGCGAGGCACATCGTCCCGAAGTCGCCGACCTGCATCGGCTCCATGACCACGGTGCCGCCGTTCTGCCGGATCTTCCCGGCGGTGGCGGCGGCGTCCGGGGACGCCAGGTAGAGGCACCACTGGGAGTGCCCCTCCTGCCCGGGCATGGGCGGCACCACCGCGGCGACGGCCTTGCCGTCCGCGTACGCCTGCGTGTAGTTGCCGTACTCCGACGACGACTCGCCGAACGTCCAGCCCAGGACCTCGCCGTAGAAGGCCTTGGCCCCTTCCAGGTCGGAGAACATCGCGTCGGCCCAGATCGGTGTGCCTTCGGGTGCGTCTGCCATGACGGTGACTCTCTTCTGTGCGGACTGCTGTGCGGATTGTCGGGGGTCGGGGCACCCCGCGAGTCACGCTAGTCACCGCCGCGCCGTCCCGCGCGGTGGCGCGGCGCGGCACCACCGCACGAGCCCCCGACGCCGCCCGGCCCGGGGGAGCCCCCTCCCGGCACGTGGCCCGCCCTCTCCCCGCCGCACCGGGGAGTCGCGGATCAGGCCAGGGGTCAGTGTGTGCCGAGTATCCGGGAGCGGATCAGGAACCGCACGCCCTCGGGGGCCTCAAGCGAGAACCCGCTGCCTCGCCCCTCGACGACGTCGACGATCAGACGTGTGTGGCGCCACGCCTCGTACTGGCTCACCGACATCCAGAAGGGCACCGGTGCGTCGACGCCCTCGACCACGAGCTCGGCCAGCAGTACGTCCGAGCCCCCGGTGCGGAACTCGCCCGCCGGGTAGCACATGGGGGCGCTGCCGTCGCAGCAGCCTCCCGACTGGTGGAACATCAGGGGCCCGTGGGCCGCGGTCAGCCGGCGTAGGAGGCCGGCCGCGGCGGGCGTGAGCTCCACGGGTGCGAGCGCATCCGTTCCGGCGCTCATGACGAGGGAGCCGGGGGCCGAGGTGCCCACCCGCGCACCGGGCGCTCCGTATGACGCAGATACACGTTCCGCCCCTTCCCCGCCGCGGCGCTTCCGCGTGGCGTGGTGGCCGAGTCAACACCCGGGGACGTTGCGACGGGGTTGCGCCGGGGCCGGCACGGCGGCCTCGTCACGTCGCCCGGAGTCCGCCGGAGCACTCGACGACCACGGCCACACCGCGGTCGCGGAGGGCGAGCGCCAGGAACTCCATCTCCACCCGAGTGCCGAAGAGGCCGGGACCGGACAGTTCGCCGGCCCGGGTGCGTGCCTCCGCGACGGTCAGGTCCTCCGTCATGCGCAGTGCCCTGAGTACCGGCACCAGGCCGCTCCGGGCGTCCGCCAGTCCGAGCCTCACCGGTCCGTGCGCCCTCAGCATCGCCGTTCTGACCCGATCGGGAGTCACCGGACCGCGGTCGCGCTCGCACCACGCATGAGCGCAGTGCTCGCACCGGCCCTCGCTGCCCCACCACACCCTTCCGCGGTCGATCCACTGACCCACCTCGTACACCGTGGAGGCCCCGCATTCCGTGCAGAACCCGGTGATCCACGCGCCCTGTGTGATCACGTGGTGCCGTTCGTGCCGTTCGTGCCGTTCGTGTCCTGCGCGTCATCCGACGCCCGGGCCGCGCGCAGGGCGTCGATCAGCTCCCGTTCCCGCGCGGCGCTGAGACCGGCGCGGCGCTCCCGGTCGAGGCCCTTCTCCCGCTCCCAGCCCAGCAGGTCCGCCAGCAACTCCTGCCGAGGCCGGTGACGCAGGCCCGCGGCCCGTGCCGCAGCGCCGCTCCGCGCCGAGAAGCCCTCCCAGCCCGGCTCGTCCAGCCACATCGGGAGGGACTCGTGTCCCATGAACCCGGCCACGTCGTTGGCGAGCAGCCATGCCGCGTCGGCGGTCACCACCGCCGCGGTGTGCCCGCCGACGGCGCGGGACAGCCCGATCCACTCGCCGAACGGAACGACCGGGCCGACGGCGTCGTAGGTGCCGGTCGTCCCCTTCTCCGCGGAGTCGAGCAGCCAGTGCGTCAGGTCCCGCACGTCGACCGCCTGGGTGGGCATGCCCAGCGCGTCGGGAACGAGCATCGGCTCTCGTGGTGCACGGGCTGCCCGGGCCACCCAGTAGCCGGAGCGCCCGCTGTGGTCACCGGGGCCGCCGATCAGACCGGCGCGCGCGATGAGGAGGCGGTCGCCCACGGCGGCCTGCGAGGCCTGCTCGCAGGCGGCTTTCGCCTCGCCGTAGAGCGAGCGGTCCACCTCGTCGCGATCCGTCGGAGGCAGCAGTGCCGCCGACTCGTCCGCGTCGGCGGCGGAGTGCGAGCTGTAGGTGCTGACGGAGGACACGTACGTCCAGTGCCGGGCCCCGAGGGCCAGGGCGTCCAGGGCGCCGCGGACGAAGCCCGGCTGCCACGACACCTCGAAGACCGCGTCCCACTCGCGGTCGAGCAGCGGTTCGTACGCCGAGGGGTCACGCCGGTCGGCGGCCACCAGCCGGGCTCCGTCGGCGACGGCCCCGCTCTCGCCCCGGGCGAGGCAGGTCACCCGATGGCCGCGCTCGATCGCCCGTGCCGACAACTCGCGGCCCACCCAGGCCGTTCCACCCAGAACCAGGATCTCCATGCGGACACCCAAACACCCTCGTCCTCCGGTGCGGGAGGCAGGTTCGCGGAGAGCGGAGAGCGGAGAGCGGAGCCGGTGGCACGCCCGCCACGGCGCCGTTCCTGAACACGCCCCGAAATGCTCAGCCGTCCCGCCCCTCCGGCCGCTCCAACCCCTCCAGCAGCCCTGGCACATCGGCGAAGGAGTCCAGGACGTGGTCCGGCGTCCCCGACGCGTCCCGGTGGGTCTCGGGGCGGTACTTGCCCGTCCTGACCAGGACCCCGGTGAGCCCCTGGCGCTGTGCCGCGAGGACGTCGGACTCGATGTCGTCGCCCACCATGAGCGTCCCGGCGGGATCGGCGCCGATACGGGCCAGGGCCGCGGCGAAGAAGGCCCTCGACGGCTTGCCGAGCACCTCGGCCTCCGTGCCGGCCGCCCGTTCCAGGCCCGCCAGGAACGCGCCCGAGTCCAGCTGGAGTCCCGCGTCGGTCCGCCAGTACAGATTGCGGTGCATGGCGACCAGGCGTGCGCCGCGCTGGAGATGGGCGAACGCGCGGTTCAGCGCCGCGTAGCCGAACTCGGGGCCCGCGCCCCCGACGACGACCACGTCCGCCGGGGCCTCGTCCTCCGGGCTCACGACGGTGACCCCTTCGAGGTCCCCGGCGATGTCACCGCTGTTGAGCAGCAGGCACCGCGCCCCGGGAAACCGCGCGGCGAGATATGCGGCGGTCGCGGCGGGCGCGGTGACGATGTCGTCCGCGGTCACCGGGAAGCCGGCGCCGGCCAGTGCGGCGGCGACGGATTCGCGGGTGCGCGACGTGGTGTTGGTGACCAGCGCCAGCGGGACGCGTCGCTCCCGCAGGCGCTCCATCGCCTCCACCGCGCCCGGCAGGGGCTTCCAGGAGACGGTGAGCACACCGTCGATGTCGATCAGTACCGCGCCGACCCGTTGCATGGGTCCGACGGTACCCACCGGCGCGCCCCGGGGCACCGTGGCATGGGGCCGCGGCGCGAGCCCGGCTCGGGGGTACGGGCTCGCACCGCGGCGTTCCGGATGCCGCCGCTCAGGAGGCGGCGGGTTCGAGCACGACCGGCAGTTCCGTGAGGCCGCGGAAGGCCGGGAACGGCACCTCCATCCATGCCGGCCCGGCCTGCGGGTCGGCGAGTGCGATCCTCGGGAACCGGCCGAACAGGCCGTTCAGCGCCAGTTGCGTCTCCAGCCGGGCCAGCGGCGCTCCCAGGCAGTAGTGACCGCCGTGCCCGAAGCCGATGTGGGCGGCGGTGCCCTGGCGGTGCACGTCGAACGCGTCCGGGTTCTCGAACTTCAGCGGGTCGCGGTTGGCCGAGAGCAGCGAGATCTGCACCAGCGCGCCCTTGGGGATCCGGGTGCCGCCGATCTCCATGTCCTCGGTCGCGTACCGGAACGTCGCGCTCTCGACCGAGCCGTCGAAGCGGACCAGTTCCTCCACCGCCGGGCCCGTCAGCTCCGGGTCCGCCTGCACGGCGCGGAGCTGTGCCGGGTTGGAGAGGAAGTGGTACACGGCGTTGCCGATGAGGTACGCGGTCGTCTTGTGGCCGGCGAACATCAGCAGGAAGGCCGTGGATACCAGTTCGTTGCCGGTCAGCCCGCCCTCCTGGTCCTGGGTCGCGGCGAGCGCGCTGAGCAGGTCGTCACCCGGCCGACTGCGCTTGCGGGCGATGAGATCGGTGAAATAGGCGTGGAGGTTCTCCTCCGCCTGCTGCTGGGCCCGCTTGAACTCCTCGCCGAAGCCCGTCTGCGCCACCGTCGTCGACAGTTCCTGCATCAGCGACCGCTCCTTCGGCGGTACGCCGAGCAGCTCGCAGATCACCGTGATCGGCACCGGGAAGGCGAACGCCGGAAGCAGGTCGAACGGCTCCCCGGCCGGACACGCGTCGAGCAGCCGGTCCACGATGTCCTGGATCTTCGGCCGCAGGGCCTCGACCCGGCGCGGGGTGAACTCGGAGTTGACGAGCTTGCGCAGCCGGGTGTGCTTGGGTGCGTCGGAGTTGAGCATGTTGTCGTCCAGCGCCACCGACGAGTCACCGAAGATCCTCCGGTAGGCGTCCATGGCCCCGTACATGTCCTTGCTCAGCCGGGGGTCCGACAGCGCCGCGCGCGCGTCCTCGTACCGGGTGATCAGGTACGTCTCGATGCCGTGCGGCGGTGTCATCGGGCAGACGGGAGCGGTGTCCCTGAGGTGCGCGTACACCGGGTGCGGGTTCCGCCGGAACTCCGCGGTGCACCGCTCGGCTGCGGCGACGGGGTCGTGCGTCGTGGTCACGGACGGCTCCTGAGGTCGAAGAGGGCCTCGGCGTTGCCGCCGAGGATGCGCTGCTGGGCCGCCTTGTCGACGGGCAGCTTCTCGATCATGCGGATGAGGTCCTCGAGCGGCACGGACAGCGGCGGCGAGTCGGTGCCGAAAAGCATCCGCTCGGGCCCCAGGACCTCGGCGTTGAGGCCCAGGTGCGCCGGGCTGAACGGGCTGGTGTCCACGTACATGCGCTGCAGCGCGGCGCCCGGGTCGGGCGACGCGGGGACGGTCGGCTCGGGGCCCCCCGCCGGCCGGCCGGCCGGGGGCCGTCCGGCCCCCTTCCGGCCGGCCGCCGACGGGGCGGAGGGCGGCGCGCCCCCGCCCCAGTGACGGGGGCGCGCCGCCATCTGGAGACGCTCCGGCAGCAGGGCCATGGCACCGCCGCCGGTCGCGCCGATCAGTCGCAGACCGGGGTACTTGTCCAGCCACCCCGCGAACGCGATCATGGCCATGCCCATGGTGACGTCGCCGAAACGGCCGATCTGCTCGACGAAGGCGATGTTCTCCACCCGCTCCGTGCCGACCGGCTCCGCCGGTGCGTGCACCATGACGGGCACTCCTGCCTCGGCGGCCAGCGCGAAGAAGGAGTCCGCCCGCGGCGAGCCGAGCAGCTCGCCGTGCACGCTGGAAGTGGTGATGAGGCCGACGAAGGCGGGGTCCGCCAGCGTCTCCCGTACCCCTTCCAGATGGTCGTCGTCCCCGAACGGGTTCGCGTAGACGTACCCGCGCAACTGGTCCGGGAACGTGCTGATCAGACCCGACATCCACGCGTGGAAGCCACGCAGCCGGTCGCGCGGTTGCTTGTAGTTGTCCACGCCCGGGACCCGTGCCATCGCCCCGGCGCCGACGGGGCTGCCGATGATGGTGAGGTCGATTCCGGCCTGGGCCCGGGCGGCGAGCATTCCGTCCACGTCGGTCAGGCTGGGGGGCATGGGGAAGCGTTCGGCCGCCTCCGGCGGGGACAGGTGTCCGTGGATGTCGATGATCATTTGTCGGTTCCCGGTTTCCGTGTGAGGGCGCGGGTGACCGCGGCGCAGTCCTCGTCACCGAACCCCTGCTCGATGGCGCGGACATGGGTCTCCGCGGCCGCCGCGGTGAGCGGCAGGCTCAGGCCGGAAGCTGCGGCCTGCTCCGTTGCGAGCATGAGGTCCTTGGCCATCAGCCGCAGCCGGAAGTCCGGCTCCTCGAAGCGGCCCGCGGCGAGGCGCCGGGACTTGAACGACATGACCGGCGACGCGAAGCCGCTGCCCGCTATCGTGCGCAGGACCTGCTTCCGGTCGAGTCCGGAGGCGGCCGCCAGCTCGGCGGCCTCGGCCATCGCCTGCACCTCTATGCCCATCAGCAGGTTGAGGAGCAGCTTCATCCGCATGCCGGAACCGAGTGCGCCCAGATGGACGACCTCCTTGGCCAGCATCTCCAGCAGCGGACGGCCTGCGGTGAAGACCCGCTCCTCGCCGCCGACGAACAGGCGCAGTTCGCCGTCACGGGCGTGGTCGCGGTTGCCGAGCATGCCGACGTCCAGGACGGAGGGTGCGTCACCGGCGAGCCGGACGACCTCGTCGGGAGCGACGGTGCTGGCGCAGATCAGGGCTCCGGGATAGCCGTCCCGTGCCAGGATCCCGTCCGGGCCGCGCAGTACGGTCCGCAGGGCGTCGCCGTCGGCGACGGTGCAGATGGCGGCACTCGTGCCCTCGACCGCCTCGCTCGGGCGGGACGCGGCGAAGGCGCCCGCTCTGGCGAGGGACTCGGCACGCTCCGGGGTGCGGTTCCACACCCGCACCTGTATGCCTTGATCGAGGAGGCGTGAGGCCAGGCCGCTGCCCATGGTGCCGAGACCGAGGACGGCGACGGGGCCGTTCGTGGCGTGTGTCATGACGTCTCCTTCACGGTCTCCTTGACGACCCGGAACCTGAGGGACTGCGTCGAGTCGACCCATTCGCGGAGCGGGGCCACCAGGGCACGGTGGTCCTCGCTCTGCTGCCAGGCGAAGAAGTGTTCGGGAGTCTCCCACTCGCTGGTGATCACCCACTGGCGGGAGTCGTCGACGGGCTCACCGAGCCGCTCGACGATGTGGCCGGGAGTGCCGGCTACGGACTTCCGGAGCTTGTCGTACATCTCCAGGAATCCCTCTTCGCCGCCCTCGATGACCCGGACCGCGAAAACCACGGACAGCCTGTCGCTCCGTCGGCTGTTCTGCACAGTGCCCATGTCTCCTCCTGATGGTGAGAACCGGCGGGACACGCTTTCCAAGGACTCATGGCCCATGGGGGGCTGCAACTCCGAATGGCGGACACCCCAATGGCCGCAGGGGCTCTCGCTCCGTGATTAGTCCATGCGGGTGAGTGACCAAAGGGCCCCGGACGTGGGGTTCGAGGGCGCTCGTGAACCCGTGAACCGGGTTCTGTTCCCCTTATGGCGACCTGTCGCCACAGAGATGGGCGGCCTGCCCACCGTTCGGCCGTACGAAAGACGCCCGATGGGCCAATGTCCGGGCTCGGGCGTCCTCGGTGGGGACGGGGCGGGTGTGGCGTCCGCGCCGGGTGCGAGCGGATCAGCCGCTCGGACGCGTGCGGGGTTCCAGCGGACCGGCCGCCCGGGCGTCTCCGCGTCCGCCCTCCGGCGCTGCACCCGGTTCCCCAGCGCGACGGCGAGGCACAGCGCCGCGGCCGTGGCAGCCAACTGGGTCGGTGCGGCAGTGAAGAGGCCGAGCGGGACGGTAGCGAGGGCCGCCGCCGCGGCGGCGGCCCGCAGCCAGGGGCCGCCCAGGCGCAGGACGCGCCGGAACCACGCGTGCCCGCACAGGAAGAGCGCGAGTCCCACACCCACGTACAGCGCCCCGGCGGTCGTGGCGGGCTCCAGGGCGTGTCCGGGCATCTTCTTCACACCGGCGGCGAAGACGAGCACGCCGAGCAGCAGCGGGATGTGCGCGTAGTTGTACGCGTTCACGGCGGCTACGGCGCGTGCCGTGTCGCACTGACGGGCGAGGGCCGCCTCGGCCGCACCACGTCCGGCCGGAAGTGGATCCACCACAGGCGCGCGGCGACGACCGGCGTCAGCACCGCGGTCGCGACCAGCGAGAAGTCGAACGGCATTCCGGAGGCGCCGATCGCGATGGCGATCAGTGACTCCCCGGACGCGATGATCATGATCAGTCCGTGGCGCTCGACGAAGTGTTCCGGCCGGATCGTGAATCCGGCGAGCCGGCCGTGGAGCCGGGGCGCCAGTGCCTCGATCAGCAGCGCGGCGGTCCAGAGCAGGAACTGTGCCGTGCCGCCGAGGAACGCGCCGAGCAGGACCAGCGCCGCGCTGGTGAGGTTGAACGGCGCGAGCCGCAGGATGGCCCGGCTCGCCGCGGCGCTGCTGGTGCGCGAGAACAGCCCCGCGTGGACGAGCGCGACCAGGGCGTAGCCCGCCGCGAAGACGTTGGCCTCGGCGCCTTGCTCGAGGGCCCGCGGGATGGCGAGCGCCATCACCAGGAACCCGACCATGCTGGTGAAGAGCAGCATCCTGCGGCGATCCGTGCAGGGCGGGAGCTCGTTGGTGAGCCAGACGTAGGCGTTGAACATCCACCGGATCAGGCCGAACACCACGACGGCCCACGCGGCTCCGCCGAAGCTGGTGTCCTCGCCCAGCACCTCGGTCAGCTGGGTGGCGGTGACGACGAAGACGAGATCGAAGAAAGGTTCGATCGTCGTGGCGCCGTGCGGGCTCGACCCCGCGGGTGGTCGCCGACGGAACGGACATCACCACTGCTCGCCGGACCGGTCCCGTACCGCCGGCCCGGGCGGGCCGGGGCGCCCGAACCACCGTCCGGCCAGGGCCGGTTCCCCGGCGAGCCGGAGTGCCGGCGCCGACAGTCGCGCGGCCTGGCGGTCGAGATGGAGGAGGTACTCGTACACCCACCAGGACCGGCATGTGCGGGGCGTGACCCCGGACAGCGCGACACGCTCGTCCGGCGGCCCGCCCGCCGGGTCCCGCACGTCGGTCCGCTCCAGCCGGTCCCCGAGCCGGGTGTAGAACGTGGCGAGCTGCGACGCGAGGTCGCCGAGCCGGAAGCGGTCGGGGTCCTGGTCCAGCACGACCTGCGACTGCCGGGCGAGCCCGCTCGTCGTCATCCGCAGCCAGACGGCGGAGGAGGACAGGAAGCACAGGTCCGCCCGCTCCATCCCGCGGGAGACGGGCTCGGCCAGGAAACCGCGCAGGGAGTCGTGCATGTGGCGGGTCTCGGGCGACGACGAGGTCAGACGCACGCACGGACGGGTGGTGACGAAGCCCAGCGCCCATCCGGTGGACGCGGTCAGGTCCCGGCCGCCCAGTCGGAACACCTCGGCCATGTTGCTCCGCAGGACTCCCGCGGCGCCGCGGGGCCACATGAGCGCCCCGACGAGCAGGCTGACCGCGGCCCCGACGGCCACGTCCTGCAACCGGACGAGCCCCAACTGCCAGCCCGAGGGGGAGATCAGCGTGTAGAGGCAGAGGACGACCACGGTGAATGCCGCCTGGCCGACCGCGTCGGGCAGGGCGCCGGGGCTGAACGCGGCGAGCCACACGACGACGGGGAACACCGCCCACACGACGGCCGAATCGCTGCCCGCGAGACCGATCAGGACACCCCCCACGACGACGCCCGCGACCGTCCCCAGCAGGGCGACCACGGCCCGGGACCCGGTGGAGGCGACGCTCGTGCGCAGCACGGCGAGCACGCCGAGCAGCGCCCAGAAACCCCGGTCGAGCCCCGCCAGGTGGACGACGACGATGGTCAGCGCCATGGCGACCGCCGAGCGCAGCGCGTTGACGAACCAGATCGAGTCCATGGTCGCCGAGTCCCGCCAGGCCGTGACGACGCTGCTGTGGCGCGCCCGGCCGGCCACGTGCCGCAGCGACGACGACCCGCACGGGGCGACGGCCCGGCGCCAGGCGATGTGCGGCCGGTGGGAGGGAGGCCGGCGCACCGCCCGCACGGTCTCCACCGCGGTGGTCGCCGCCGCTTCACCGATGTTGGCGGTGTAGAAGGCGTGGGAGACGAACGTCCCGGACGGCGGGGACTCCTGGTCCATGCAGTCCACCCGCGTCCCGTACGCCGCCAGGAGCCGCCGGAGCTGCGTCACGTCGGGCTCCGGGCTCTCGCCGTCGAGGAAGTCAGCGGTCCTGCACAGCAGTTCGGCGGACGCCTCCAGGAGTTCGGTCTCGGGCCCGTCCGCCCGGCTCAGACCTCCCACGCACCGGTTCGCGGCCTCGCCGATCAGCCCCTTGGCCCAGAGGAGCGCCCCGACCACGTCCGTCAGTGCCCGGTCGGCCGACCTGGTGCCGCTCGGCTGGTGCATCCCGGAGGCGAACTCCGTGAGCATCGTCCCTACGGCCTTCTCCGAGGACCTCGCCTCGTCCGGCCCCGACGTGCCGTCCAGCAGCGCCGACAGATGGCCGCCGAGCGCCCGCGTCGTGCGCGAGACCGCCAATCGGAAGGAGTCCTCGCCGGAGGGGGCCCTCACCAGCAGCGCGGCGATGCCTCCGGCCGCGACCCCGAGGCACCAGCCGCCGACACGCACGGGCAGTTCGGACAGCGGCGCGGGGGTGGAGGCCGCCAGCACGTAGCCCAGCAGCGCGGCCGTCGCGCCCGACCCGCCGTGTGGGCCCTCGATCGCGAAGTAGTAGGCGAGGAAGGCCAGCGGGAGCGTCACGAGCACGGCGGAGGCCAGGCTCAGCGACGCCAGACAGCCGGCGGCCACCATCAGTCCCCCGACCGCGAGCAGCAGGGCGAAGGCCAGGGCCCCGGCACTCCGGGAGCCCGTGAAGGACGCGATGACGAGGGAGGCGAACGCCCCGAATGCCGCGAATCCCGCCAGCTCCGGGTCCCCCACGACCAGCAGACCGAAGGCGAGCACCGCGGGCAGCACGACGGCGGCTCGGAAGCCGCGGAGGACGGCGTGCGCGGGGAACCGGGTGCGCAGGCCCGTCCGGTGGGGCTCCTCAGGCGGTTCCCCGGCGCTGGGCGTGACTGAATGTGCCATCGGACTCCTCTGCGTCCCACGAGGAGGCTCGGTCTCGGCCCGACGACCCCAGTCTGCGCTCCCGCCGGAGCTTCCGCCCGTGCTCACCCGGGTGCTCCCGCGCGGGCCGTGCCGTCCGGACAGGGACCCCGTACGACCGCGAGAACCGGTCCCGGCCCTGATGCCTGCCAGCGCCTCTCCCGGCCCGTACGTCTGCGCGAGCGCCCGCGGAGAGCCCACCCCCGGCACGTGCCCGCACCGGGCGGATGCCCGGAGAGACGCTGTCCCGGCAGGCGGCCGCAGGACCGCGGGCGCATCATGAAGAGATGGCTAAGGCGACGATCCTGACCGTCGACGACGATCCAGGAGTCTCCCGGGCCATCGCCCGTGATCTGCGGCGCCATTACGGCGACCGCTTCCGCGTGCTGCGCGCCACTTCGGGCGACGAGGGCCTCGAAGCCCTGCGCGAGGTCAGGCTGCGGGGCGAGGCGGTCGCCGTGATGATCGCCGACTACCGAATGCCCACCATGAACGGCGTCCAGTTCCTGGAGGCCGCCATGGACCTGTTCCCCCGGGCGCGGCGGGTGTTGCTCACCGCGTACGCGGACACGGGCGCGGCGATCGACGCGATCAACGTCGTCGATCTCGACCACTATCTGCTGAAGCCCTGGAGCCCGCCGGAGGAGAACCTCTACCCCGTGCTCGACACCCTGGTCGACATCTGGGACGCGGCATCCGACCCGGAGACGCCCGAGACGAGGCTGGTGGGCCATCGATGGTCCGCCCCCTCCTTCGCCGTACGGGAGTTCCTCGCGCGCAACCTCGTGCCGTACCGGTGGATGGCCGCCGACGAGCCCGAGGGCGCCCAGCTGCTCGAGGCGGCCGGGCTCACACCGGCGGACGTCCCCCTCGTCGTCACCGCCGAGGGCAAGGCCCTGCACGCGCCCACGGAGGCGGAACTCGCCGCCCACGTCGGCCTGCGCACCAGCCCCGCGGCCGACTTCTACGACGTCGTCGTCATCGGCGCCGGCCCGGCCGGGCTGGGCGCCGCCGTGTACGCCGCCTCCGAGGGGCTGCGCACCGTGCTCGTCGAGCGCAGTGCCACCGGCGGCCAGGCGGGGCAGAGCAGCCGGATCGAGAACTACCTGGGCTTCCCCGACGGGGTCACCGGCGCGCAGCTCACCGACCGGGCGCGACGGCAGGCGTCCCGGTTCGGCGCAGAGATACTCAGCGCCACCGAGGTGGTGGCGCTGGAGGTCGCGGGGTCCGGACGCGTCCTGCGGTTCGCGGACGGCACCTCGGTCGGCGCGCACACCGTCGTCCTCGCCACGGGGGTCACCTACCGGCGCCTCGCGGGCGCCCAGCTCGACGGCTTCTGCGGCGCCGGCGTCTTCTACGGCTCGGCGGCCTTCGAGGCGGCCAGCTGCCGCGGCGACGACGTGTACATCGTCGGCGGCGCCAACTCCGCAGGGCAGGCGGCGGTGTACTTCTCGCGCTTCGCCGCGAGGGTCCATGTGCTGCTGCGCGGCCCGGACCTGACCCACTCCATGTCCGCCTATCTGATCCAGCAGATCGAGGCCGTGCCCAACATCGACATCCATCCGTGCACCGAGGTGGCCGCCGGGGACGGGGAGGGCCATCTGGAGCGGCTGACCCTGCGGGACAACCGCTCCGGGGCCCTCAGGGAGGTCGACGCCACCTGGCTGTTCGTGTTCATCGGGGCCGAACCGCAGACGCAGTGGCTGGACGGACTGGTCGCCCGTGACGACCGGGGATTCGTCCTGACCGGCCCAGACCTCCCCGAGGCGGGCGGACGGTCGCCCCGCTGGCCGCTGGTGCGGGCGCCGTACCACCTCGAGACCAGTGTGCCCGGGGTGTTCGCGGCGGGGGACGTCCGCGCCGAGTCGGTCAAGCGCGTGGCGTCGGCGGTCGGCGAAGGAGCGATGGCCGTCACGCTCGTGCACCGCTATCTGGAGGCCCAATGACCGCCCCGGTCTCACGGGAGGTGCTCACCCCGGACGAGCTGCGCACCCTGTTCCTCTTCGAGGCGCTCGACGACGGCCAGCTGGCCTGGCTTTCCGAGCGCGGACGCGTGGAGGTGCGCGAGGCGGGAACGCCCGTGTACGCCCAGGGCGAGAGCGCGACCTGCTTCTTCGTGCTGCTCTCCGGCACCGTCGCGATCAGCCGCCAGCTCCACGGCGACGAGATCGAACTCACCCGCAGCGAGCAGCGCGGCGCCTACGGCGGGGCCACTCAGGCCTACCTCGGCGACCGCGTGGACCAGGTGTACCCGAACACGATGCGTGCGGTGACCGACGTGGAGCTGTTCGTCCTGCCCGCGTCCGAGTTCGCCACCGCCGTGCGGACCTGGTTCCCCATGGCCCTGCATCTGCTCGAAGGACTGTTCCTCGGGCTCCGGGCCAGCGACATCATCGTCGGGGAGCGCGAGCGGCTGGTCGCCCTCGGCTCGCTGACCGCCGGCCTGACCCACGAGCTCAACAACCCCGCAGCAGCGGCTGTCCGCGCCACCGACACCCTGCGTGACCGGGTGACCCGCATGCGGCACAAGCTGGCGCTGATCGCCGACGGCCGCGTCGACGGCAAGCGCCTCCACGAGCTGGTGGAGATGCAGGACGCCGCGGTGCGGCGTGCCCGGGACGCCCGCCAGCTCACGGCGATCGAGGCGGCCGACGCCGAGGACGAACTGGGCGACTGGCTGGAGGAGGCAGGGCTGGAGAACGCCTGGGACATCGCCCCCACCCTGGTCTCCGGCGGCATCGACGCCGACTGGCTCGCCGAGGCCACCGCGGAACTGTCCGACGGGAACCGCCGGTCGGCGGTGGCCTGGCTGAACTACACGGTCGACACCGAGATGTTGATGGGTGAGATCGAGGACGCGGTCCGCCGCATCTCCGGACTGGTGGAAGCGGCCCGGCAGTACTCCCAGCTGGACCGCGCCGCCCAGCAGCCCGTCGACGTCCATGAACTCCTCGACGCCACCCTGGTGATGCTCAAGGCCAAGATCCCCGCCGGAGTGCGGGTGGAGAAGGAGTACGCCGGGGACATGCCACTCGTCCCCGCGTACGGCGCGGAGCTCAACCAGGTGTGGACGAACCTCATCGACAACGCCCTCTCCGCGATGGACGGCGACGGCACCCTCACCCTCGCCACCTGGCACGAGGACGGCAAGGCGTACGTCGAGGTACGGGACACGGGCACGGGCATCGATCCCGGGATCCGCCCCCGCATCTTCGAACCGTTCTTCTCGACGAAACCGGTCGGCGAGGGGACGGGCCTCGGGCTCGACATCTCGTACCGGATCGTGGTCAACAAGCACGGCGGTGACATCCGCGTCGCCTCGCTCCCGGGCGACACCCGCTTCCGGGTCTGCCTGCCCCTCGTCCGGCCCTCCGGCGGCGAACCGCTCTGACGGCACGGCCCCGTCGCCCCGGAGGGATCGGGGCGCCGGTGCCCGCGACTGGCGATCACCCCCACCCGGCGCGAGCCTGGGGGGGGAACGAGCGCCGGCCGCGCCCACCGGACCGCGCCGGCGGCACCGAGGAACGACCGAGGAGCGGCGCCATGGCGGACGACCGGATTCCCGGGATCGACCCGACCGCACGACCCAGCGGCACCGGCTGCGCCGAGTGCCTCGCCGGGGACGGTCCGGGCTGGTGGATGCATCTGCGCCGGTGCGCCGAGTGCGGGCACATCGGGTGCTGCGACTCGTCCCCCTCGCAGCACGGCACGCGCCACGCCGTCGACGCGGGACACCCGTACCTGACGAGTTTCGAGCCGGGCGAGGACTGGTTCTGGAACGTCCGGACCGAGCAGTACTACGAGGGCGGTCCGCCGCTCGCCGAGCCCACCGCCCGCCCGCTCGGGCAGCCGGTTCCCGGCCCCGCCGGCGCCGTGCCCGCCGACTGGCAGCGGCACCTCCACTGATCCTCCCCGCCGGCCGGCGGGGAGGGCCGCCCCGGCTCAGCCGCGCAGAGCCGCCGCCACCACGGACCGGGCCTCGTCCTGGACCCTCGTCAGATGGTCCGGTCCGAGGAACGACTCGGCGTACACCTTGTAGACGTCCTCCGTGCCCGAAGGCCGCGCCGCGAACCAGGCGTTGGCGGTGGTCACCTTGATGCCGCCGATCGGTGCGCCGTTGCCCGGCGCACGGGTCAGCACCGCGGTGATCGGCTCCCCGGCCAGGGTGTCCGCGGTCACCTGCTCGGGGGAGAGCCGGCTCAGCACGGCCTTCTCCTCACGGGTCGCGGGAGCGTCGACCCGGGCGTAGGCCGGTTCGCCGAACCGCTCGGTGAGCGAGGCGTAGTGGCGGCTGGGCGACACCCCCGTCACGGCCAGGATCTCGGACGCGAGCAGGGCGAGCACGATGCCGTCCTTGTCGGTCGTCCACACCGAGCCGTCCCGCCGCAGGAACGAGGCGCCGGCGGACTCCTCACCGCCGAAGCCGAGTGAGCCGTCGAGCAGCCCGTCCACGAACCACTTGAACCCGACCGGTACTTCGCGCAGCTCCCGCCCGAGGTCGGCCGCCACCCGGTCGATCATGCTCGACGACACCAGCGTCTTGCCGACCGCCGCTCCGGCCGGCCACTGGGCGCGGTGGCCGTAGAGGTACGAGATCGCCGTGGACAGATAGTGGTTGGGGTTCATGAGCCCGCCGTCCGGGGTGACGATGCCGTGCCGGTCGGAGTCGGCGTCGTTGCCCGTGGCGATCTGGAACCGGTCGCGCTGCTCGATCAGCGACGCCATCGCGTAGGGGGAGGAGCAGTCCATGCGGATCCTGCCGTCCCAGTCCAGCGTCATGAAGCGCCACGCCGGGTCCGTGAGCGGGTTGACGACGGTCAGATCGAGGCGGTGCTGCTCGGCGATGCGGCCCCAGTACGCCACGGAGGCCCCGCCGAGCGGATCGGCCCCGATGCGCACCCCCGCGGCGCGCACCGCGTCGAGGTCGAGCACGGACGGCAGGTCGGACACGTAGGAACCCAGGAAGTCGTACCGTCCGGTCGTCGCGGCTGACAGCGCCCGGGCCCAGGGGACGCGCCGTACGTCCTTCAGCCCGCCGGTGATGATCACGTTGGCGCGGTCCTGGATCCAGCCGGTCGCCTCGGAACCGGCGGGGCCGCCGTTCGGCGGGTTGTACTTGAAGCCTCCGTCCGACGGGGGATTGTGCGACGGCGTGACCACCACGCCGTCGGCCAGACCGGAGGCGCGGCCGCGGTTGTGGACGAGGATGGCGTGCGAGACGGCCGGGGTGGGGGTGTAGCCGTCGGCCTCGTCGACCAGCACGGTGACGCCGTTGGCCGCGAACACCTCGACCGCCGTGACCTTCGCGGGTTCGGACAGCGCATGGGTGTCGGCGCCGAGGAACAGCGGCCCGTCGATGCCCTGCCGGCTCCGGTACTCGCAGATCGCCTGGCTGGTCGCGGCGATGTGGTCCTCGTTGAAGGCCGTGGCGAGCGAGGACCCGCGGTGCCCCGAGGTGCCGAAGGCGACCCGCTGCGCGGGGTCCGCCGGATCGGGGTGCAGTGCGTAGTACGCCGTCACCAGCCGAGGCACATCGATGAGGTCCTCCGGCCGCGCCGGCTGTCCTGCGCGCTCGTTCGGCATCCGTTCCACTCCTCCGCATCGGTGGGCGCGATCAGTGCACCTGCCATGATCGCTCGTCAGTCGCCCCTCGTCCGGTTGCCCCTCCGCACGTACGTGCCGGGGGCACCCGCAGTCGGGCATGCCCAGCGTGCGCCCACGCACGCGCCCCGCACCGGCGATTCTCCGGAATCCTGCCCCGTCCCACCCGCGGGCGGCCGCCCGCCCTCCCGAATGTCTCCGCCCGTCCGGGGCGCATCGGCCCTGATCACCTACACTCGCCGGATGGCGAAGTACTTCGACGTCCATCCCGAGAACCCGCAGCGCCGCACCATCAACACCGTGGCCGACACCATCCGGTCCGACGGTCTCGTCGTGTACCCGACGGACTCCTGTTTCGCCCTGGGCTGCCGCCTCGGCAGCCGGGAGGGCATCAACCGGATCCGCTCGATCCGCGACCTCGACGACCGCCACCACTTCACCCTCGTGTGCCGGGACTTCGCCCAGCTCGGCCAGTTCGTGCACGTCGACAAGGACGTCTTCCGGGCGGTCAAGGCAGCCACCCCCGGCAGCTACACGTTCATCCTGCCGGCGACCAAGGAGGTGCCGCGCCAACTGCTGCACCCGAAGAAGAAGACAGTCGGCGTCCGCATCCCCGACCATGTCGTCGCGCAGGCGCTCGTCGAGGAACTCGGCGAGCCCCTGCTGTCCAGCACCCTCCTCCTGCCCGGCGAGGACGAGCCGATGACGCAGGGCTGGGAGATCAAGGAGCGGCTCGACCACGTGGTGGACGCCGTGCTCGACTCCGGCGACTGCGGCACCGAGCCGACCACCGTCATCGACTTCTCCGGTGGCGAACCGGAGATCGTGCGCCGGGGCGCCGGCGACACCGCGCGGTTCGAGTAGGCCCTCGGGGAGTGTTCTGTCTCATTCGATCTTGCCCATCGGTGGAGCTCTGACCAGGGGTGATGCAAGGGCAGGTGAGGCGGGGCTTTGACGGATTCCCATTGCGCCGGCGGGACGTGTTCGCTGGGGACGGCGACCGCTGGGGCGCCCCCCGTGCCAAGCTGCTGGCCGGGGAGAAGCGGACGGCGGCCGAGCCGACGGTGCTCACCGCCCTCAAGCCGGAGAGGGAACAGGCCGGGCGCCTCGCCGAACTCGCCTCTGCCCTGCACGTACGTCCAGGGCGCCGACGGGCTGCCGGGCAACATACCGGCGCATGGTCGGCGCGCAGCTCGACCTGAATAGCCCTCGCGCAGCGCACACTGGGCGGCCTTGCCGGTCAGCCACTTCAGCGACAGCTCGGTGCTGTGCCGGTAGTGGTAGCGGACCGGGAGGGGCAGCAGGTCGTCCGGGCCGTGGGCGATCCGGTGTCGGGTGATCACGGGTTCGACGCCGCGCTTCGCCGGCGCTGAAGACGTTCAGCGGTCCTTGACTGATCTAGCGCGGGCCATGCCGGGCTCACGGCCTGCACGGGCGCCAATCGTCTCCAACAGCAGCAGATCGGCTCCAGACTGGGCGAGACGGTCCTGCAGGAGTCGGTGCGGGAAGGAGAAGCCGCTTCCTAGGCGGTAGACCAGAACATGGCTCTCCGCTTCGTGGAGCAGACGGGCCAATCGCAGTGGAGTACGCTTTCGGGCGACCAGCACCAGCCTGATACTCCAGTGGTACACGGCGGCCGAGCCTCCTACGCGCAGCGCGCGCCCCATGGCCATTGCGGCTCCGAGTAGCACCCCCACCACCGACGCTTGCACCCTCGGCCCGGCAGGACGAGCAACGCCAGTGTCAGTGTCGTGGCCGTGGTCACCAGGGCCAGGGCGGCGAGGCCTGCTGCAAGAGCGAATCGGGTGGATCTGTGGATTCCTTCGTTGGGCACGCGTCTGTGCTCTCGCAGCGCTGGCAGCAGACGGTCACCAGCGGAAGTCGGCGTGATTGCTGGGCACAGTCTTGCCGTGCGGTCATTCCTCAAGGGATGACTTGTTGAGCTTTCTCCTCTGCCCTGCTGCGTGTCTGACGAGACTCTCGTACGTGGGACTGCCCGCGTTCGCGTAGAGCTGCTCCAGGCTCCGCCGAAACCTGCTGACAGCCCTGCCCTCGGCACTCGACATGGCCGGCCTCCGTCGCCAGTCGCGCTCCCGGAAGTCTCCGGAAGACTCCCATTGCGGCTCTGACCGGGCTAAAGGCTGTACCAGCGCTCCGCGGCGAATCGCCGGAAACACCTCCGGAAGTCTTCACTGCCACTACGACGGCAAGTCGTTGTCATGGCACGTCAGTTGAGGAGACGACGTCATGAACGACACTTCTTCACCTCGTACCGGCAAGGGCAGGCAAGACGGACCCGCTCTATGACGCAGTACCTGGTTGAGCTCGGTGCCCTGGTGACCTTGCTGGGCGCGGCAACGACCATGTACGCAGTGGCAGGCGTCGAGGCCTTCTCCATGGTGATCAGCGCTGGAGTGGGGCTCTTTGCCACCTGGCGATCACGATGCTGACCGACGTATCCACCGCTGAACCTGGCAGCGTGGCCACCGCTCGGGTCACGGAAGCGGTGCAAGCGCAGGGTTCGCAACTGACGGGGCTCCCGTGCTGTTGCGAGAGGTGCTCGGTGCCTCAACCACCGGCACAGGAGCCCTGTTGGCTCTCTCCTGCCGCACTCGGCCTCCCGCGCACCCGTCCGTGGGCCAGATGCTCTTCGTCGACCTTTGGGAAGAATAGTCAAGACCTGTGGATTCGGTGTGGTTCAGCGGTACGACGCACTCGCGGTGAGCGCGCTGACCGGCCCCGCCGACGAGCCCCTGCGCTACACCCCGCATGACTTCCGAAGGATCTTCGTCACCGACGCCCTGCGCTCCGGCCTTCCCGCGCACACCGCCGCCCGCATCTGCGGCCACCGGGCCGTCGGCTCCGCGCTCGGGCATGCCCGATTTCCGTGGCGTCGTCGCGCGCATCGACTCCGAACAGCGAAACGAGGATGCGGAGCAGCAGTCATGAGGGCTACAACGAGGGGATGACCGTCTTCCTCTGTTCCAAGTGCGGAACCGCGATCACGCCGGAGCCGGCCGAGCTTGCCGCCATCCCTGACGTCTCCGACGACGAGCGTGACCGGGACAAGGAGACACGCCGGGCACCTTCGACCGTTCCGCGGGGCTGCTACGTGATCGATCCAGAGCCCTGGGGACCTCCCTACGTCGTGCAGGAGGATCAGGAGGACCCGAAGCCGGCTCAGTCGCGCGGACCTGTGGTCTGCCGGGAAGAAGGCTGCGTCATCTCGGCGGGCAGCCGACAGGCAGTGCTGCTGCATCCGGATGACGCCGCCGGCCTGCAGCCACTGCCCAACTGGGAGAACAGCAAAGGGTGCTGCGGACCGACAGGCGACGAGGGGCTCAACCGAGCCTGCCCCTGCGGTGCTCCGGTCGCGACCCTCACGGCCGATTGCTTCGGGCCCTACGAACTGCGCCTCGACCCCGTCCGGACCTACGCGTTCTCCCAGTAGGACCGCGAAGCGCACGAAACGCCCGGCGGAACACGTCCACCTGACTTCTTCGCGATTGCTTTCCGTTCGTGCACTTTGGCTCGCAGACGGATGCGTCGCTGAACTGGGCTGGACAGGGCCGCCAACCGGCGGTAGCCGATGAGGGCTGCGGCTATGCCGACGAAGGCGAGGAAGTGTTCGGCCTTACGTTCGTAGCGGCGGTGCAGGCGTCGGCACCCGGCGAGCCAGGAACCCGTCCTTTCGGCCACCCAGCGGTGGCGGACCAGCCGCTTGGAGGACTCGATGCCCTTGCGGGCCATGCGATGGCGGATTCACCGCTGACGGAGCCATCGACGCAGGTGGTCGTAGTCGTACCCCTTGTCGGCGTGCAGCTTCGCGGGCCTTCGGCGCCGGGGCCGCGGCGGGAGCGGTGGGCGGGATACCGCGCACGAGCGGCTTCGGGCCGTCACGGCCGGGCCTGCTCGTACGAGATGAACCCATCACATACAGAACGGTGGTTCTGCTAGCGTCCTCCACAAGAAGAACAGCTATTCTTTTTGTAGGAGGTGTGGTGCCTCGGCTCACCGACGCGCGCAAGGAACTCCGGCGTACTCAGATCGCCGAGGCCGCTGTTCGTTGTTTCAGCCGCAACGGGCTGGAGCGGACCTCGATCGCCGACATCACCGCCGAGTCCGGCCTCTCGGCCGGCTCGATCTATGCGCACTACCGCAACAAAGCCGACCTGGTCGGGGCCTCCGCCCGCGAGGTGCTTGCCAGGCGCGCCGACGTCCTCGGCGAGTACGCCGCGTCCGACGCCCCACCCGGCCCCGACGAACTGCTCTCCCGCCTGATCGCAGCGATCGACCCCGCCGAGGCCCGGGTCGGCGTGCAGACCTGGGGTGAGGCGACCACCGACCCGGCCATCCACGGCATCGTCGTCGACATGACCGACCGGATGCGCGCGATGCTGCACGACTGCGTCACGGCCTGGCTCATCAAGGTCGAGCACCACGAGCCGCCCCGAGCCCGGGAGCGCGCCGTCCCGATCGCCCACCGGGTCATGGCGCTCTACCAGGCCGAACTGCTGTACACCGCCTTGCGAACACCGACCGAGGAGACAGCGTCATGACCACCCCGACCGCTTCCTTAGCCGCCCGTACCGTTTTCCGGATCGGCTACGGCGCATTGCAGCTCGAGCGCCTGCACGATCGCCGCGGCGAGGCCGTCGCGTTGCTGCGCCGCGCGATCGAGCTGGGCGTCGACCATGTGGACACCGCCCAGTTCTACGGCTTCGGTTTCGCCAACGACGTGATCCGCGAGGTACTGCGCCCCGAGGACGGCGTCCTGGTCGTCACGAAGGTCGGCGCCGACCCCGACCCGGGCGGGGATCTGCCGTTGCGTCTGGCCCAGCGGCCCGAGCAGCTGCGCGCCGGTGTCGAGGACAACCTGCGCAGTCTCGGTCTCGACCGGCTCCCTGTGGTCAACCTGCGGCGCCTCGACTCCGGCCCCGGGCTGCGTCCCGAGGGCGACCAGGTCGTCGACCTCGACGACCAGCTCGCGGTGATGACCGCCCTGCGCGAGGAGGGCAAGATCGGCGCGATCGGCCTGAGCGGCATCACCCTCGACGTCCTGCGCCGCGCCCTGCCGGCGGGCATCGTCTGCGTGCAGAACGCGTACAGTCTCGTCTCCCGCGATGACGAGGACATGCTGCAGCTGTGCGCGTCCGAGGGCATCGCCTGGGTGCCGTTCTTCCCGCTCGGCGGAGCCGTCCCCGGCGTGCCCAAGGTCACCGACGAGCCGGCGGTGCTCGCCGCGGCCGGGTCCCTGGGCGTCACGCCCTCCCAAGTCGGCCTCGCCTGGCTGCTGCACCACGCCCCCAACGTGCTGCTCATCCCCGGCACCGCCAACGCCGCCCACTTGGAGGCCAACGTGGCGGTCGGCGTCATCACCCTCGACGCCGAGACCCTCGCCACCCTCGATGCCATCGAGTCCCGCTCCAGCGAAGTCCCCATCGGCTGACCGGAGCGGCCCGGGCCGCGACCACGCCCCACGCCGGACACCCCTGACGAACCGTCAGGCAATGCCGGGAAACCCCGCTCCACCAGGCTCCAAGGACGGATCATGAAGGCCATCATCTACCGCGACAACGGCGCCCCCGACGTTCTCCGGTTCGTCGACCGCGACCTGCAGGCGCCCGGCCCCGGCGAGGTTCGCGTCCGGGTCGCCGTGTCCGGGGTCAACCCGACCGACGTGCAGGCGCGCTCCGGCGCCGGCCATCCCAAGCGCTTCTCCGAGATCACCCCGCACCTCGACGGCGCCGGCACGATCGACGCTGTCGGTGAGGGTGTCGACCAGAGCCGGGTCGGTCAGCGGGTCTGGCTGTTCATGGCGGCCGCCGGGCGGCCCACCGGCACCGCCGCCGAGTTCACCGTCGTACCCGCCGGCCAGGCCGTGCCGCTGCCCGACGAGGCCGGCTTCGACGTGGGCGCCGCACTCGGAGTCCCCGCGTTGACCGCGCACCGCGCGCTCACCGTCGCCGAGGACGGGCCGCGTCGGCTGCGGCCCGGGGCGCTCGATGGAAAGGTGGTGCTCGCCGCGGGCGGGGCCGGAGCGGTCGGGCACGCGGTGATCCAGCTCGCCCGATGGGCCGGCGCTACCGTGATCAGCACGATCAGCAGCCCGGAGAAGGCCAGGCTGGCCACCGCCGCAGGAGCCCACCATGTGATCAACTACCGCGAGGGCGACCCGGCCGCCGAGATCCGCAGTATCGCCCCGGACGGCGTCGACATCGTCGCAGAGGTGGCGCTGGGCACGAACCTCGCACTGGACCTGGCCGTGCTGCGAACTGGCGGCACGATCTCGACCTACGCCAACGACGGTGGCAAGCCGGTCGAACTGAACGTGCTTCAGAACATGGTGCTGAACACACGCCTCCAGTTCCTGGTGCTCTACACGGCCGGTCCGGAGCCGCGCGCCGCGGCCGCCGAGGACGTCGCCGCCGCAGTGCGCGACGGCGCGCTGCCGGTCGGCGAGGAGCACGGCCTGCGGCTGATCCGCTTTCCCCTCGACCGCACCGCCGACGCGCACCGGGCGGTCGAGAGCCGCGCGGTCGGCAAAGTCCTTGTGGACGTCGGGCCCTGACGTCCAGTCGGCCTCCGCGCGCCCACCCGGCTGCCCCGGGGAACCCGGTAGGGAGCCGCAGGGTGGGCGGTGTCACCTCGACCTCTGTCCGGCGCGCGGCCGGTGCCCACCCCGGGCGGCCGTGGGCCGGTCGGCCGTGACGGCCCGGCACCCGCCTCCGGCCGACGCGGACGCTCCGGGCGCGGACTTCCGCATCGGTCACGCCCGACAGCCGGGCATGAGAGGTGTCCGGCGCGCAGGCCAGAACCCGTCCGTCGCCGGCATCCACCGGGCGCTCGCCGAGCTCGCCGAGCGCGAGGCGTACCCCGAAGCCGTCGAGCAGGCGCATGCCGACTTCGCGGCCCCAGGGCAGGTGAACTCCCCGGCCCGCGAGCCGCCACAGCGGAACCGGCGCGGTGACACAAGGCTGCGTCGACGGCTGCCGCTCGTTCCCGTTCCGGTACTCCCCAAGGGACGAGTGACCGCAGGGGCCCGGACGCCTCCCGGGCCCCGCCCCGCACCGTCCGTGACGCCCGTGCGGCACCGAAACCCCTCCGCGCCCGGGGCTCCCGCACCGGCCACGGTCCCGCGCGCCGCCGGGTGCCGCGCCCGGGGCTCCCGCACCGGCCGGGTCACGCCCTGCCGTGCGCCTTCTGCGAGTGCCGTGCCAACGAGTCGAGGACCACCGCGGCGAGCAGCACACACCCCGTGATCACCGACTGCATCGGCGTCGGGATGCCCAGCAGGACCATGCCCGACGCGATCGACTGGATGACGAGCATGCCCAGCAGCACGGACCATGTCGTCCCCCGCCCGCCGAACAGGCTGACCCCGCCGATCACGGCCGCGGCGATCGCGTTGATCAGGAGGATGCTGGAGCCCGACGTCTGGCCGACCGCGGCCACTCTGGAGGCCAGGAAGAGCCCGCCGACCGCGGCCAGCGTCCCGGACACCATGAACGCCGAGATCCGCAGCCACACCACGTTGACCCCGGCACGGCGGGCCGCCTCGCGACCGCCGCCGATGGCGACGATCTTGCGGCCGTAGAAGGTGCGACGCAACACGAAGTCCAGGCCGACGACGAAGGCCAGGAAGATCAGCAGGGCGAGCGGCAGGCCCTGGAAGCGGTTCAGGACGTACGCGGCGGCGAACGCGACCACCGCCACCGCGGCGGTGCGCACGACGACGACGCTGAGCGGCCGGTACATCACACCGACGGACCGGCGCCGGCGGGAGTCCCGGTACGACGCGAGGAAGAACACGGCCACGCTCAGGGCGGCCAGCCCGTAGGCGACCGCGGTCTCCCGGAAGTAGTAGCTGGTCAGGGCATGGATGAAGCCCGTTTCGGGGAGGTTGATGGTGCCGCTGGCGCCCAGGACGTACAGCATGAGCCCGTTCCAGGCCAGCAGACCCGCCAGTGTGACGACGAAGGCCGGGACGCCGAGCCGGGCCGAGAAGAAGCCCTGGGCGGCGCCGATCGCCGCCCCCACCACCAGCGCCGCGAGTACGGCCGCCCACTCCGGCATGCCCTGGTTCACGTTGAGCACGGCGAACACGGCCGCCGTGAGCCCGCTGACGGAGCCGACGGACAGGTCCACGTCGCCGAGGAGCAGCACGAAGACCAGACCGAGCGCGATCATGCCCGTGCCGACGATGTCGATGCTGAGGTTGGACAGATTGCGCGGAGAGAGAAACTGCTGGTCCAGGCTCTGAAAGATGATCCACAGCAGGGCGACGGCGGCGACTCCCGGGACCGCGCCGAACTCGCCGCTGCGCATCCGGCGGGCGAAGTCCCGGGCGTGGCTCGTGAAACCCCTGTCGGCGTCCGCGCGGCTCCGGTCGGCGCGCGCGGGGGTGCCCCGGGCCGCGCCCCCACCGGGTCCCGTGGCCCCCGTGCGCTCCGACGCCCCGGTCCGCTTCACCGCAGCACCTCCCCCCAACGGTCCCGGCGATGGGTCACGGCGTTGTTCGTGGCGCCGGTCATGGAGGAGACGATCTGCTCCTGGGAGGTGGTCGGCACGCTGAAGAAGCCGTTGTTGCGGCCGAGGTGGAGCACCGCGACCTGGTCCGCGACCGCCTTGACGTCGCCGAGGTTGTGGCTCACCAGGAGCACTCCGAGCCCTCGGTCCCGCAGCCGTTCGATCAGGTCCAGGAACTGGGCGGTCTGTCTGACCCCGAGCGCGGCGGTGGGCTCGTCCAGGATGAGCAGCCTGGGTTCGCCGAGCAGCGCGCGGGCGATGGCGACCGTCTGCCGCTGGCCCGCGGAGAGCGAGGCGACGGGCACCCGGAAACTGGGGAGGCGCGTCGACAGCGACTCCAGTACGTCCAGTTCCTGCGCCCGTCGCTCCATGGACACCTCGTCGAGGATCCCGCTCCCGCCGAGTTCGTGCCCCAGGAAGATGTTGCCGACGACGTCGAGCGTCTCGCACAGGGCGAGGTCCTGGTAGACGCTGGTGATGCCCAGGGCCTGGGCGTCACGGGGGCGGGAGATCCTCACGGGGCGGCCGTTCCACTCGATGACGCCCTTGTCGGCGGGTCCGACCCCGGTGATCACCTTGACCAGCGTGGACTTGCCCGCCCCGTTGTCGCCGACCAGGGCGACGACCTCGCCGGCGTGGATCTCCAGCTCGATGTCGGTCAGTGCCCACACGGCGCCGTACCGCTTGCTGATCCCGCGCATCGCCAGCAGTGGGGGGCTCGGCACGTGAACCATCTCCTTCGCCCGTCCCGTCCGTCGCTCCGGCAGGACGCCGCCCCGGGATACACGGTGCGGTGTCGGGCCGGCTATCCGGTGAGTCCCGCTTTCCGGCAGGCGGCTTCGACCGCCGGGGTGCAGATCTGGTCGACCGTGTAGAGGCCGTTCTCGACCACCGTGTCCTCGATGTTGCCTGCGGTCACGGGCACCAGAGGCCCCAGGACCGCGGGGATGTCGTCGTCGGTGTCGTTGCGCACCCGGTCCTGGGCGACGTCGTCGAGCTTCTCGCCGCGTCCCAGGGCGACGGCCATCTCGGCGGCGGCCTCGGCCTCCGCCTCGAAGGACTTGTAGACGGTCATGTACTGCTCGCCCTTGACGATCCTGCGGACGGCGGACAGGTCGGCGTCCTGTCCGGTGACGGGCGGCAGCGGCTTGACCCCGGCCGCCTTGAGCGCCGTGACGACACCGCCCGCCAGCCCGTCGTTCGCCGACAGCACGCCGTCGATGCGGTCCGGGCCCAGTTCGGCGATCGCGGCGGACATGTTCCGGAAGGCGTTCTCCGGTATCCAACCGCCGGTGTAGTAGGACCTGGCGATCTTCACCTTGCCCTGGAGCACGGACAGCGCGCCCCGGCGCAGATCCCGGGTGTTGGGGTCGGTGGGGTCGCCGTTCATCATCACGATCTGGCCGCCGCGGGCCTTGGGGCCCATCGCCTTGAGGAGTTCCTGGGCCTGGATCCTGCCGATCTCCTCCGAGTCGTAGCTGGAGTAGGCGGAGATGGGCCCTTGGGCGAGGCGGTCGTACGAGACCACCGGCACGTTCGCGTCCCGGGCCCGGGCGATCGAGGACCGCAGTGCCTTGTCGTCGACGGGGTCGAGGATCAGGACCCTGGCCCCCTTCGCGATCATGGACTCGATCTGCTGCTGCTGAGTGGCCACGTCCGCGGAGGCGTAGGCGTGCAGCAGCTTGCAGTCGGGGCACAGCGCCTTGACCTTCGCCTGGATGAGGGGCTTGTCGGCGGTCGCCCAGCGTGCGGTGTGGACGTCCGGGAGCAGCAGCCCGATCGTGAAGCCACCCGCGCCCGAGGTGCCGCCCGCGTCCTCGCCCGCCTCCCCGGCCGTCCCGCAGGCCGTGAGGCCGGCGAGCGCCGCGGCCGCGGTGGCGGCGGCCAGGGCGCGGGCCGGACCGCCGCGCGTCCACGGCGTCCTTCCGCCGCGGCCGCGGCGGCTCTGCGAGCGGTGAGGTGAAACCGGCACATTCCCCAATGTATGGGAAAATATGAAAAACGAGCTGTCGGGCGAGGCGGTGGAGTGGAGCGTCGGGCGCAGTTCCGCGCGGCGTGTGCGGCCGCGATCGGGAAGTGCGTGCGAGCCGAGGAGTCCGCGTTGACCGGCCGTCAGGTGGCTCCGGGGGCGGTCGGCCGGTTCTCGGCGCGGAAGAGATGCACGACCTGGTCGGCGATCGTGTCCAGGACGTCCGAGGCGGCGGTCGCGTCGCCGAGGACCAGGAAGTTCAGGGTGAGTCCGTCGGTCATGACGGCCAGGTAGTGCGCCAGGACCGCGACGGGGACGCTCGGCTCGAGCCCCATGTCGTGCCGCAGCTGGTCGATGAGCTCGGTGAACGCGTCCGTGTACAGCTGGTACTGACGGCGTGCCAGATGCTCGAACCCCGGCTGGCGCAGCGCGTACTGGGTGAGCTCGTAGGTGAGCATGTGTTCACCGGGGTTGGCGCAGACGTGGTCCCAGTAGGCCTGGAACCCCGCGCGGACCGTCTCCCGCAGGGTCGCCTTGGGCCGGATCGCCTCCCGCACCACCGCGACGTAGTGTTCGGTGATCGCCTCGATGACGGACTCCAGCAGTTCCTGCTTGGAGTCGAAGCAGTAGTGGAAGACGCTCAGCGACACATCCGCCTCGGCGGCGATCGAGCGTGTCGTCGTCCTGGGGACGCCGTCACGGGTCATCGCCCGGATCGCCGCCTCGATCAGCTGCCGGCGCCGTGCGGCCGACGGCATCCGTGCCATGCGGTTCCCTCGTTCCTGTGCTGTGCTCTGTTGCCGTGCTTACCGCGCCCCGCCCCGGGGCCTCGTGACGCGTTGCGGGGAAGCGGCCGGGGCCGGCCGGATCGGCTGATCCGGCCGGCCCCGGCCGCTGTGCGCACATCGTCCGCGGCTCAGTCGCTGTAGACACCGACCTCGTGCAGGGAGTAGCCCCACTTGGTACCGCGCTCCAGCCCGTGGATACGCACGTGGCGGGCCGTCGTCCCGTCGAACCGGGCGGTGTCCAGGCCCCCGTCACCTGCCGTCGTGGACCACACCTGCCGCCAGTTCGTCCCGTCCGACGACACCTCGACGCGGTAGGACTTCCCGTAGGCGCGTTCCCAGTCGAGGGTGACCCGCTTCACCGGGGTCGGTGCGCCGAGGTCGATCCGGAGCCACTGGTCGTCGCTCCAGCCGCTCGCCCAGCGGGTCCTCGCGTTGCCGTCGACGGCCCTGGCCGGGGCGTAACTGGTGAACAGGCTCCACTCCGACGAACTGGCCGAGGCCGGTGCGCCTGCGGCGTGGTTCACCCCGGCCCTGTGCCGCTCGGACGCGCCCCAGGTGCCGAGGTAGGACTCCGCGCCCCGGAAGAGGTCGTCCACGACGCCCTGGCCGCCGACGATCCGTACGTCCTCCAGCCAGTCCGGGACGAGGCCGTAGTGCGCCGCGCCGTCGGTGTTGAGGTCCCAGGTGCGCTGGCCCGTGGTCTGCCGGTCGAGCACGGAACCGCCGTCGGCGCTGCGGAAGGGGTAGCGCACGGGGTCGGGGGTGTCGGCACCCCGCGGCCCCGGCCAGCCTCCGACGCCGTTCATGTCGCTGCCGTAGCCGTATCCGACGCCGTACTTCTCGCGCAGCGCGTCCGTGCGCTCGGCCTCCGCGCTGAACTGCTCGGAACCGTGCATGTACTGGGCGATGAAACCGCCGAGCCGGTACACGCGCTCGGTCCAGTCGGTGTCCATCCAGCTGTGCGAGGAGAGCACACCCGGATACGCGTCGGCCTCGAGGATGTCGAGCACCCGCCCCGCGGCCTTGACGCTCATGTGGTCGATCTCGAGCATCATCTTGCGCTTCATCATGCCGCGCACGGCGTACTCGCCGAGTTCGCTGAGTCCGCGGGTGTTGCACCGCGCGTCCGCGGAGTACGACGGCACCTTCACGCCGGGCGGGAGCTCCTTCTCGGCGCCGGGCGCGGCGGCGAGGCCGATGGGGTTGTCGTGCTGCGGGCCCGCGCACTTCTCCGTCTTCCAGAACGTGCCGGTGGACAGGAACTGGCCGACGTTGATCGCGGTGCCGAGCGTGCCCGAGTCGAACCGGACACCGCACAGCGCGTTGTCGAACTTGTGGCAGAGGAACATGCTCCGTACGCCGAGCTCGTGGAGTTCGTCGAGACCGCGGTCGATGTCGTCCCGGCCGCACTGCGGGACGTCCAGGATCTGTTTGCAGCCGAACGGCTCGGAGGTCTCCACCCCGAGGACCACGGCCATTTTGCCCTGCTCGATGACCTGGCGGGCCTGCGCGGAGTCGGTGACGATCCGGAAGAAGCCCTTGCCCGGTCCGCCGTAGATCCTGTCGATGTACGCCTGCATCTCGTAGGTCTTCCGAGCCTGCAGGCGGATGGAGGTCATCTCGTCGCAGCTGCGGTCCTTGAAGAAGTACACCGAGCAGATCACGCCGTTGGTCACCAGGTCGTTGACGAGGACGCGCTGGCCACCGCGCCAGGCCCGCTCGATCCAGGCGTAGTAGTTCTGCTGGTGCGTGAGCGAGTCGTGGGCGGGCCAGTCCTTGAACGTCGGCCAGCCGTTCGGGTCGTGCCGGCCGTCCCCGCCCTTGGTGATGAAGTCGAAGACGGCGAGGGAGCCGTCGGGGTAGTGCTCCGGACAGTCCTTGAGGGCGTCGGCGATGCCCTGTTCCGAGAAGGCCCTGCCGCAGATGAGCCGTCCGCCGAACGCCTCGTTCGACATGATGTGGTTGTGCGCGTCGACGAAGCCGCGCACCTTTCCGTCCGGGCCGGTGCCCTTGAAGGGCTCGCCCGTGACATTGATCCCGGAGTCGGGCGAGGGCCGGGCGGCCGGCACCCACCAGCCGGACTCGGCCGAGGACCCGGGGGCCGTGCCGAGGACCAGGGCCAGCGCGGTGAGGAGCAGGGTCACCACCGCGAGGGGTCCACGGCGGCGACGCGAGAGCCGTTTCATCGTCATCACTCAAGCCTTCGGTGAGCGGACGGCGGGGCCGGGGCCGAGTCCGTCCGGGAGCCGGGACCTTCCGCCGAGATCCCATGTCATGACCCGTACAAGCGGTGGGATGAGAATCGCGACTGTCACACAAAGAGTCAATAGTCCGGGACAGGTGACCTGATGGCCCGGTAACCCGCCAACTGCGAGCAGCTCGTGGGCGGCTCGGCGCACCCGCGATGCCGTGGCGACGGCTCGGTGTCTCAACCCCGCGACGCTGGACCGGTTTTCACCGCGGTGACATCACCATGGCCCGGCGCACCGGTTCCGGCCGGGGGTGATCGAGGTCCACGCCGGTGAGGTCGCCGCCCTGGTGGCAGTGGTTCCAGGTTCGCCGCGCGGACAGGCCCACGAGGACGGACTCGGCACCCCAGCCGCCCTTCGTGCCGGTGCGGCCCGGGTCGGTGCCCGGCCCGTGAGCGGTCACAGAAACTTCACGAACACGGGCGTTCCCCCTGCCCTCCGGCGGCAAAGCGAGCACCAGCCCACGAGGAGACGCCCATGATTCTCACCGCCGTGCTCATGCCGCCCGCGCTCCTACTCCTGATCATCGCGATGGACCGCTTCGAGGACCGCTTGTTCGCGGTCCCGGAATCCCCGCGGCACGCCCGGCCGCGACGCCGTCCACGCCTCCTCCCGCGCCGCCGGCCGGAGCCCGGGCCGGAGGAGGGGGAACAGCCCCTCCCCAGGGCCGCCTGACGCTCTCCGCCCCTGCCCGGTCAGCCCCAGGTGCGCCGCACGCACTCCGCGACGACGTCGCGGAGGTTACCGGCCCGCTCCCGCAGCTCCCGCTGGACCCGCGCCCCGTTGCCCTCGGACAGCAGTACGTCGAGCGCCTTTCGGGCCGCCGCCAGATCAGCCGTGGCGTCGAGGGCGTCCCGTACGTGGTCGAAGAGCGCGCGCCACGGTCCCCGCAGGCTCCGGCCGCATCGTCAGGGGGATGCATCAGCTCGTGCTCGAGCCCGTACCGTCCCGCCTGCCAGGCCGCCATCCGCAGCAACGCCGTCCCGTGCCGAGCGGGCGGCTCGCCCTTGTGCCACTCGCGGGCCGCCGTCTCCACCAGTCCGCGGCACAGGGTCGCGAGCAGCACCGTCGTCGAGGGGGACAGGCACACGTCCGCGACGCGGATCTCGACGGTCGGACAGCGGTGGGACAGTCGGGCGTCGAAGTGGACCATGCCCTCGTCACGGAGCACACCGGTGCCCAGCAGGTCCTGTACCAGCTCGTGGTAGCGCTGCGCCGAGCCGAGGACGTCGACCGGCCCGGCGGACGGCCGGCGTCCCCAGACCTGGCTGCGATAGCTGCCGTACCCGCGTGCCCTTGCCCTGCCGGAACGGGGAGTTCGCGCTCATCGCCATGAGTACGGCCGGCCACGGCCGGATGCGGTCGAGGACCGCCACGCCTTCCTCGTCGGATTCCACCGAGACGTGCACGTGGCAGCCGCTGGTGAGCTGTTCCTGCGCGGTCAGGCCGAACTTCCCGCCCAGCCGGCGGTGCCGCTCGCCGAAGCCCATCGAGGGGCTGACGGGCAGCGGGGACGTGGCCGGCGCGGCCACCCGCTCCGCATGACGCGCGGCCCCGGCCCGCCGGCCCCGGATCTCCTCGGCGATGTCCGACATGGCGACGTGCGGCCGGGTGGCGAACTCCAGCTGCTCCCGGTGCAGTTCCTCCTCGAACACCTCCTCCGTGTCATCACGGACGGCCTCGCGCGAGGCGGTGGCCGGCAGGGCCGTCGACAGGGCCCGGGGCTCACCGCTCTCGGCGTCCACCAACAGCAGTTCTTCCTCGACACCCACACTGCGCACGACGACTGCCCTTCCGCGGCCCGGCCGCTTTCCTCCGTGTGACCCCGGCGGCGGACGGATGCCCCGCGATCGGCCGTCGACACCTCACCGGGGCGGCCCGTCGCGCTCACGGAGCAGCGGACTCCCGGCGGGCGGGGCACCACGTCGCCGGCAGGTGTCCCTCGTGGGCAAGGAGCGCGTACCGGGCGGGCCTCCTCGTACGCGAACGGGCCGCCGAGCGGGCCGCGGGACCGTTCGCTCAGCGCGAGCAGACGACGGTGACCAGGGTGAAGGAGGCGTAGAACGGACCTTCCGACAGGGACGCGAACCAGCTGTGGCCGCGTGCGGCGTCGATGTGGCCCTCCTCGATCGCGCGCCGGGTGTTACGGCCCAGTCCCAGCATGTGGTCGGCGTCCTCGAAGTCCCGGAAGACGGGTGTCGAGGTGAGCACGGTCTGCACGACGAAGCCCGCCCGCTCGGCGAGCCGGGCGAGACTGCGGCCGATGGTGGCGTTGCGGACGACGTCGGACGTCGTGTAGCGCGTGAACGCCCGGCTCGTGTCGAGGTCCTCCGCGTCGACGGCGAGGGTGTCCCAGTCGGGCTCCACGAGCCCGACCAGCGCTCCGGGGCGCGTGGCCGTGTGGAGTTGTGCCAGTACGGCGGCCGGGTCGGCGACGTGCATCAGGACCCGGTCGACCTTGGCGCGGTTCGCCGTGCCGGGCGCCACGGGCAGAGCGTGGGCGTCCCCCTCGCGGAGGTCGACCACCCGCAGGCCGGTCGTGCGCCGCCGCGCCTCGGCGAGCATCGCCGGGTCGTGGTCCACGCCGATCACGGTGCCGGCGTCCCCGACCCGCTCCGCCAGCGTGGGCAGATCCGCACCCGGTCCGCACCCGACGTCCAGCACCGTCTGACCGGGCCGGACGTCCAGCAGCTCGATCAGCTCCTGTTTGTACGCACGCCCGGCGCCGCCGCCTGCTGCCCGCAGCATGTAGGCGGCCGGGTCGGGCCGTGACGCACCGAGAATCGTTGGCATGCGCGAGAGTCAAACACGTGGTCGGCCGGTGGCGCCACGCGTTCGGCAAGGACGACGGCGCTGGACCGCCCGGCCTCCGCCTCGCTCCCGCCGGGTGCGCCCTGCCGCATCTGAGCCCGCCTGTCTGCGGGCCGGTCCGATTCCCGGCTCGGCTTCCGTCTCGTACCGGGCGCACTTCATCCCGGGGGCGGGGCGACCCGGGGCCCGGCCCCGACCGCCCGCCGCAGTCGGCGCGCACACCGTGCCGGGCCATGCGTCCGGCCCGCCTCCTCGCTGCTCGAGCATCCGCGGAACCCGGACATCCGCGTGACGGGGTCCGGCCACGCCCTCTGCGTGAACTCCGTCACGTGCGGCCGGTGGTAGCGCGCCACGACGAGCCGTGGACGCGCACACGTCTGCCGCCCCACCCGTCGGGCCGGTGCACGACGACGAGGGGCCGTGGCACGGGCCGTCGGACGTCGGTCGCCGGGAACACCGCCACGGTGCGTCAGCCCACCGGTCCGGCCGCGGGTCCGGAGCGTGGCCCGGTGCCGCCGACGGCACGGACCCCGATGTCCGTCCGCTGCTCGATCGTCAGTTCCGAGCCGGTCAGCGCCCCGGCCACGGCGTCGCCGAGGACACGGTCCGCCGCACGGGTGGTCATGTGATCGCCGCCGGTCCCCCAGACGACGTCGACCGCATCTCCGTCAGGGCGGACATGGAGGAAGCCGGGAACCCCGGGCCGGTCGGTGAGTGGAAAACCGGACCGCAGCAGTGTGGTGCGTACGGCCGAGGCCAGCGGGGCGCCGTCGGGCCCTGCGGGATCCGTACCGGTACTGAACAGCCGTGCGGTTCCGGTCGTCGCCAGGAGGCGTCCCATGAAGTCGCCGGCCGCCGTGACCAGCACGGTCCGCCCCGAGGCCAGTGCCTGTTCACGCACATCGAGCAGCATGCGCAGCCCGGCGGCGTCGCAGTAGGTCACCTGCGACAGATCGAGGTCCAGTCCTGCCCGGGACCGCTGCAGGGCGGCCACGAGCGTGCCGTCCAGGCCGCCCGCGTCGAGACCGGTGACATGGCCGCGCACCGTCACCGTCGCTCGGCCGTCGCTGTCGTCGGTGACCGCCGCCACCACGGGGGCGGATCCGGTCGGGGCGGGCGACCTGTTCAGACCGCGGCGCCGGCGGGCCTCGAGAGCGTCGGAGCGCCGGCGGGCGGACGGCCCAACCGTCCCGAGGAGCCTCCGCGTCCGCGGCGGCGTGGAGCGGACGAGCCGGTGGACGGGGCCCTCGCGCCCGGGCGTCAGAAGCATTCGCGGCTTCCCCGCTTGAGTCGCATGGTCAGATCGGGGACGTTGAGCGTGGCGGCGGTCGCCCGCACGTCCGTCAGGTCGGCCGACCGGGCCTGCTGGGCGACGCCGTCGGGGTCGAAGTACCGCGAATGCCTGTCTCCCGGGCCGATCGGCCCTTTGTCGACGGCGCCCGCCGCCACGCCGGTGTCGATGTCCTCGAACTCGGCCTGGCCGATCGACAGGGCCTTGGAGTCGATGAACATGTTCCTCGCCTCGGCCCGGTCGCGCTCGCCACCGGTGAGCCTCAGCGTGTAGGGGCCGAGGACGGGGAGGGGGACCACCACGGACTGGCACAGGCCGCCGATCCGGGCATGGCGGAAGCCGGTGACGGTGACGGTGACGGGTACGGGGGTGCCGTTCCTGGTCACGTCGACCATGCCGTAGATGCTGAGCCCCTGACCTTCAGCGAGTCGGCACTGATCTGGAACGTCCGGCCCGAGATCAGGAAGGAAGCGGCGAGGGCTCCTTGCGCCATACCGACGCCCAGGGCCACGGCGGCGGCGACCGAGGGCACCAGCACCGCGGCGAAGCGCTTCCAGCGGGCCCCGCCGTGACTGCGCGACATGGCGGTCTCCAGGGGCGTGGAGCGTCACTGCCGACGCCGGACAGCGAGTGCGCCGGACAGGAGTGGGGGACGCCCCCGTCCGGTGCTGGATCCCAGGCTTACCGATCTTCCGGCCGACGGCACGTGCGCGGGGCAGACGGGTGAGACGCGGGTCCGCCGCGGCCCGCCGGGAGGCAGGGCCATCGACCCCGGGGGTTGCAGGGCCGGCGGCGGGGCAGCGCCCCCGGTGCGGGGCCGCCGGGCCCGTGGGGGCACCATGACCCCGTGCCCCACTGCCCGTCCAGGAGCCCTGACCGTGTCCTCGCCCCGGCCCTCGCGGCCGTCGCCGTGGCCCTGTTCGCCTGGGGAACGTGAGTGGTGCACTGGCCGCTCTCGCGGCGGCCGTGGACCGTGAGTCGCGACCGCGCTCCCGGCAGCCGTACCGAACGCGTGCGCCCGGACGGGCGCGGCCTGTGTCGCGGCGGATGTGGGCGCGGTCAGGCGGGGCCGCCGCCGAACGCGAACTCGTTGCCGTCCGGGTCGCGGTACGTGGCCTTGCGCACGCCGTTCGCGTAGGTCTCGCGCGCCGCGGGCTCGAGACCCCGGTCCGTGACACCGGCGACGACTTCGTCGAAGTCCCCGACGAAGACGGTGTGCATGGCGTGGCCGGCGTGCTCGGGCCGGTGCTCGACGTACACGTACCGGTGTTCCGCCAGCTCCCACACCGCTTCCGTGGCATTGGGGAAGAACGCGGGCGGAGCACCGAGTAGCCGCTCGTACCAGGTCAGAGCAACTGCGTAGTCGTTGACGGGAATGCCTGCGAAGAGGTCGACGGCCATCGGGCCATGGTAAGTCCGGCCTCCGCCCGGGACCGCGGGGAGTTCCCCGGGCTGCCGGGCCGGCGGAACGGCGCCGACCGGGCGCGCGCCGGGGTGCGTGTGCGGTTGCTGCTCGACGGCTTCGGGGCGAAGGAGATCGAGCAGGACCTGCTGGACGCCATGGAAGACGCCGGCGTCCAGGTCGCCTGGTTCCGCAGGCCCGTCCGGCTGTAGCCGTTCCAGCAGAACCACCGATGCCACCGCAAGGCACTGGTCGTGGATGAGCACACCGCGTTCACCGGTGGAGTGGGCATCGCGGAGGAATGGTGCGGGGACGCCCGCAACCCGCGCGAGTGGCGCGACACCCACGTCAAGGTCCGCGGGCCCGCGGTGGACGGCATCGCGGCGGCGTTCGCCCAGAACTGGGCCGAGTGCCACGACGAGATGTTCGACGAGCACGACCGGTTCGTCGAGCACACCCGGCACGGCGACTCCGTGGTGCAGGTGGTCCGCGGCTCGGCGAGCATCGGATGGCAGGACATGCAGACGCTGATCCGCGTCATGCTCACCTCCGCCGAGAAGCGCTTCCGCCTGGCGACCGCGTACTTCGCGCCCGACGCGTTCTTCGTCGACCTGCTGTGCCGGACCGCTCGCCGCGGTGTGCTGGTCGAGATCCTGCTTCCCGGCCCGCACACCGACCAGCGTGCCTGCCAGCTCGCGGGCCGGCACCACTACACGACGCTGCTCCAGGCGGGCGTGCGCATCCGGCAGTACCAGCCCACGATGATGCACGCCAAGGTCATGACGGTGGACTCGGTCGCGTCCCTGATCGGGTCCACCAACTTCAACCGGCGTTCGATGGACCACGACGAGGAGGTGATGCTCGCCATCCTCGACGAGTCCTTCACCGTGACCCTCGACGCCCACTTCGACGAGGACATCGAGCGCAGTGTGGACATCGATCTCGCCCGCTGGAAGCGGCGCGCCGCCGTGCAGCGCCTCAAGGAGGCCTCGGTCGCCCCGATCCGGCGGTTCCTCTGGAGAGGGGCACGGGCCGTCGTTCCGTGGGCCGTGTCGAGGGCCGGCATCGTGAACGTCACCGTCGTCCGGGATGGTTGCCGGGCCCGTCGTCGTTCGGCGCCAGGGGAGTGGGGGTCAGATCGGCGGGTGTCTCACCGCGTTCCAGCAGGGTGTCGGCGGCACCGATGATCAGCGGGTCCGCCTTTCCCGCGGCCTCCGGGTCCTTGTCCGCGTAGTCGGCGCGGAGGAGCAGATGCCGCATCGCCTCCAGCCGGCCGCGGCGTTTGTCGTTGTTCTTCACCACCGTCCACGGCGCGTGAGGGGTGTCGGTCTCCCGGAACATGTCGACCTTGGCCCGGGTGTAGTCGTCCCAGCGGTCGAGCGACGCGAGGTCGGTGGGGGAGAGCTTCCACCGGCGTACGGGGTCGACCTGGCGGATCGCGAACCGTGTGCGCTGCTCACTGCGGGACACCGAGAACCAGAACTTCACCAGCATGACGCCGTCGTCCGTCAGCAGTCTCTCGAAAACCGGTGCCTGGGCGAGGAAGTGCCGATACTCCTCGGGAGTGCAGAAGTCCATGACCCGCTCCACGCCCGCCCGGTTGTACCAGGAACGGTCGAAGAAGACGATCTCGCCCGCGGCGGGGAGGTGGGACACGTACCGCTGGAAGTACCACTGGCCGGACTCCCGTTCGGTGGGTTTGTCCAGAGCCACCACGCGCGCGCCACGCGGATTGAGGCGTTCGGTGAAGCGTTTGATCGTGCCGCCCTTGCCCGCCGCGTCGCGTCCCTCGCACACGACGACCATGCGCCGGCCCGTTTCCCTGACCCACTTCTGCAGCTTCAGCAGTTCGATCTGCAGCACGCGCTTCTCGCGCTCGTAGGCTTTGCGGCTCAGCTTGTGGTCGTAGGGATGGTTCTCGCGCCAGGTGTCGATCGGCGTGCCGTCACCGTCCAGCAGGACCGGCTGCTCGGGGCGGGCGTCGTTGATCCGCAGTCCCCTGAGCAGCGCGGTGTCCGCTCCGGTCGCCCTCGCCCTCGCCCTCGCGCCGGGTCTCCCGGACCCCTCCGGGGTGTACTTCCCCACGCAGTCCCCCGGCTCGTGCGGCTCGTGCGGCTCCGCGGCCCCAGTTGCCGTGGAGGTGTCGTGGCTTTCCCGGTCCATGGCGCGTCCTCCTCGTCCTGCCGGTCCTGTGTCCGGGACCGGTGGGCCGTCTGCCCGGTCGTCCGGTGCGCACAGCCCCCTGGGCACGCCCCGGTGTACGGGGCGTGCCCAGGGGATGGCGTGGTCCGGCGGCTCAGTGGCCGGAGCCGTAGTACCCGCCGATCTGGTCGCGGTAGGCCGGGTCGCCGAGATGCCTGTCCTTGTCGAACTCCGGCGCGGACTTGATCTCGTCCTTCGTGCGGGACACGATGATCCGCCTCTCGTCGTGGTCGACGACCGTGATGGTGCCTGCCGGTAGGAGTACTTCCTTGCCGAAGATCCACACTCCGGTGTCGACGACGATGTACTGGGAGCCGACCTCGTTGGAGTGCTTGTCGACCTTGCCGATGTCCCCGTCGGTCGCCTCCACCCGATAACCCGTCAGGTCGTCGTCGCGGTTGTGCCCGCTGGTCGGTACGTAGGCCCACATGTGTTCACTCACCGGTGCTCCTCACCTCGGGGTGTTCCTCGGCGGCGGACGGGAATTCCGGGAACAAACTCGCTTTTCCCGTCCCCGGTCATCCGCGTGCCCCGCTTTCCGGGCGGCACACCTGGCGGCCGTGCGAGGAACACGCCGAGCCGCCTCACCCGGTCACGGCCCGTCGTCGGAGGGTTCGCCGCCGTCCTCCTCGAACACGACGTGCACCGCCGCCTCCTCCGCGCCGGCGGCTCCCGCGTCGATGCCCACGTCGGAGGCGAAGAGCTGCTTGTCCGTGTCCGGCCGGGTGCCCTCGTCCGGGGCTACGAGCCGCCCCGCGCGCCAGGAGCCGACCTCGTCGTCGATCGGCTCGCCCTCGCCGCCCGGCAGGTCGCCGATGCCGTCCCAGTCGTCCGCTGCGACATCGGGGAGTTCCACCGCCAGCCGCTGGTCGAGCGTCTCGCCCTCGCGCTGTTCCGCCGCGGTCGTGCCCACCTTGTTGACGCCGAACGGCCTCTCCGGCGGGGAGTAGCCCTGGTCGAGTATCTGGTCGTAGTCCGGTTCGTCCAGCGCGTCCTCGAGGTCCAAGTGGGCCGCGTCGCCCTGTTCCTCGTTGTCACCGGTCGGCTGGTAGACGTCGTCCGCCCTGCTGTCGCTCATGATCGTCTTCTCGCTCCGCGGAGCTCCGATCTGCGGAGGACGTGCACTCCGGTCAGAGCGCCTGCTCGTCGTTCACGGCTCGGTGGCCTGCCCTGTGTCCCGCTGCGCGGGCCCGGTGCGCGTTGCGCGTCCCGCGCCCCGGGACCCCCGTGGGTTGCGCGTGCCCTAAGCGCAAGCCTAGGTAACGTCCCGCCCGACGGCCTGTCCATCCCGGAGCGTCGCCGATCCGGCACGCTCTGCGACCGGAGGGGGCCGGATCCTCCGGTATGCCCGTCGTGAGGTGGTGTGCTCCGTGCCGGTGCGGCGGTCGTGCACTCCCGAACGGGACCCTCTGAAGGATCAGATGAAGGGCGGGTTAGCATATGAGCACCGCCTAGCTCGAAAGATAAATCTGTGACTGTCAACGAGGACTCGTTCACAAACTGGAAGCATCGCGAGGAGATCGCGGAGTCGATGATCCCGATCATCGGGAAGCTGCACCGTGAGCGGGACGTCACCGTCCTGCTGCACAGCCGCTCCCTGGTGAACAAGTCGGTGGTCAGCATCCTGAAGACCCATCGATTCGCCCGCCAGATCGCCGGCGAGGAGCTCTCGGTCACCGAGACGCTTCCCTTCCTGCAGGCCCTGACCGAGCTCGACCTCGGGCCTTCCCAGATCGACATCGGCATGCTCGCCGCCACGTACCGGACCGACGGCCGTGGTCTCTCGGTGGAGGACTTCACCGCGGAGGCCGTCGCGGGTGCCACGGGCGACAACAAGATCGAGCGCCGTCAGCCGCGCGACGTGGTGCTCTACGGCTTCGGCCGCATCGGTCGGCTCGTCGCCCGTCTGCTCATCGAGAAGGCAGGCTCCGGCAACGGCCTCCGGCTGCGCGCCATCGTCGTCCGCCGGGGCGGTGACCAGGACATCGTCAAGCGTGCGTCGCTGCTGCGCCGGGACTCGATCCACGGCCAGTTCCAGGGCACGATCACCGTGGACGAGGCGAACAGCACGATCATCGCCAACGGCAACGAGATCAAGGTCATCTACGCCGGCGACCCGTCGGAGGTCGACTACACGGCCTACGGCATCAAGGACGCCATCCTCATCGACAACACGGGCAAGTGGCGGGACCGCGAGGGCCTGTCGACGCACCTGCGCCCCGGTATCGACAAGGTCGTCCTGACCGCCCCGGGCAAGGGCGACGTCCCGAACATCGTGCACGGCGTCAACCACGACACGATCAAGCCGGACGAGCAGATCCTTTCCTGTGCCTCCTGCACCACCAACGCGATCGTCCCGCCGCTGAAGGCCATGGCGGACGAGTACGGTGTCCTGCGCGGTCACGTGGAGACCGTCCACTCGTTCACCAACGACCAGAACCTGCTGGACAATTACCACAAGGCCGATCGTCGTGGCCGTTCCGCGCCGCTCAACATGGTCATCACCGAGACCGGCGCCGCCTCAGCCGTGGCCAAGGCACTGCCCGACCTCAAGGCGCCGATCACCGGCAGCTCGATCCGCGTCCCCGTCCCGGACGTCTCGATCGCGATCCTGAGCCTGCGGCTCGGCCGAGAGACCACGCGCGAGGAAGTCCTGGACTACCTCCGCCACGTGTCGCTGACCTCGCCGCTGAAGCGCCAGATCGACTTCATCACCGCCCCCGACGCCGTCTCCAACGACTTCATCGGCTCGCGCCACGCGTCGATCGTCGACGCCGGAGCCACGAAGGTCGACGGCGACAACGCGATCCTCTACCTCTGGTACGACAACGAGTTCGGCTACTCGTGCCAGGTGATCCGCGTCGTCCAGCACGTCTCCGGGGTGGAGTACCCGACCTACCCGGCGCCGGTGGCCTGACCACCGTGACCTGACCCGGTCGTCCCGTACCCGGCCGTCGGACCCCGGCGGTCCGGCGCCGGCGGACGTCTCGCTGCGTGTCCCGGAAGGCGGACTCCCCGCCTTCCGGGACACGGGCGTCTGCGGTGGGACCGCACGGCGTCCGCGTGCCGGCGCCCGGCGCAGCCCCCGGTGGCGCGGCGGGTCCGGCGTCAGGGCCTCGACGGCCGGCCGTCGCCGTAGAGCCAGACGTCCCACAGCGCGCCGAGGTCCTTGCCCGACATCCGCTCCACATACGCGGTGAAGTCCCGTGTGGAGGCGTTGCCGTGGCGGTGGGTCTCCGCCCAGCCGCGCAGAACGGAGAAGAACACGGTGTCGCCGACCGCCTCGCGGACCTTCTGCAGCGTCATCGCGCCGCGTTCGTACACCGGATCCCCGAGGAGCTGACTGGCCCCGGGTTGGTCGGCGGGCGGGAAGGCCCAGTTGTCGTCGGAGTCGAAGGCGTCCTCGAAGCTCGCCCGGACGGGAGTGTCCTCGAACTCCTCCAGGTAGAGCCACTCCGCGTACGTCGCGAAGCCCTCGCTCAGCCAGACGTCCCGCCAGGTCCTGGGGGTGACGGAGTCGCCGTACCACTGGTGGGCCAGCTCGTGCGCGAGCGTCGCGGGGTCGAACGAGTCCTCCGTGAAGACCGACCGGTTCTGCGTCTCCAGCGCGTAGTCCGCATCGCCCTCGCGTTCGACGATCACGCCGGTGGAGGAGAACGGATAGGGACCGAACTTGTTCACCGACCAGTTCGTGAGCTCGGGGACTCGGTCCAGCAACTCACGGACGCGCCCGGCGACGGTCCTGTCCGTGGCGCTGTACACGGGTATGCCGGCCGTCCCGGGCCGGGATCTGGTGATCTCGTACGCACCGACGCCGACGGTGGCGAGGTACGTGGCCATGGGCTGTGCGGAGTGCCAGGCGAACGTGGTGCCCTCGCCGTCGGCCGTGGGCCGCTGGGAGCGCAGGTCCCCGTTGGAGACGGCGGTCAGGCCGTCGGGGACGGTCACGGTGATGTCGTACGTCGCCTTGTCGCTGGGATGGTGGTTCCCCGGGAACCAGGTCATGGATCCCTGCGGCTGTCCGAGCGCGATCGCACCGTCCTCGGTTCGCAGCCAGCCCTCGCGGGTGCCCTCGGAGTCGATGAGCTCGCCCGGCGCGCCGTCGTAGCGGACGACGGCCCGGAAGACGTCGCCCCGGCGGATGTCGTGGGCGGGCCGGAGGGTCAGTTCGTCGCCGGCCCGGGTGTGGACGGCGGGCGTCCCGTCGACGGCGGCGGAGCGGACGGTCATCCCGTGGAGATCGAGATTGAAGGCGCTGAGGTCCTGGGTGGCGCGCGCGGTGATCTCGGCGGCGCCGGTGAGCCGGTGCGACCCCGGGTCGTAGTCGAGGGTGAGCGTGTAGTGCCGGACGTCGTATCCGCCGTTGCCCAGGGTGGGGAAATAGGGGTCCCGGGCGCCGGCGGCGCCCGGGCTGCCGTGGGTTCCGGAATGGTGTCCGGCCGCGCCGGTCACGGGCGCGCCGCCGAGGACGATCAGGGCGGCGGCCGGAGCGAGGCTGCGGAGACCGAGCCGCGGGTACACAAACGCCATGATAGGGGGCGAAAGTTCAACGTTCCACCGCAGGTTGCGGCAACGGCGGGAACCGAACGCGAGCCCACGAGCGCCGCCGTGGCCACCGGCGCGAGGCAGGGACGCAGGCGTCCACGCGTGCGGCGCACGCGCCCCGGCGCGGCGCCGGGGCGCGTACGGAACGGCCGGCCGCCGCCGAAGCGTCCCGGCCGTCCCGCGCCGGGCATGCCGCCGTGTCACGCCTCGTGTCCGCGCGGGCTCCCCTCGTACACCACCCGGTCCCCGTGCTCCCGGGGCGTGGGCGGTACGGATGACGAGCCGGCCGCAGGCGCGCAGGATGAGAAGGAGCGGCTCATCGGGCGCACGCGTACGCACGAACGCCCGGGTGCGCGCCGGAAGGAGGACTCACCCATGACACACCACAAGCCGAACCGAGCGGTCGAGGGCGACCCGGACCACGGCCACGGCAGGGGAATGCCCCGGCGGCCCGACGAGGACGCGCTCCAACAGCGCACGGCGCGCGACCGGGCGGAAGCGGGTCTGCCTGCCGGGCCGCCGGAGGACCCGGAGGCCGAGTACCGGGCAGCGCAGGACGAGGTCGACCGTGAGGCCGGCACGGGTGAGATCCCCACGGGTGAAGCCGCGAGGAAGGACCGTGATCCCTTCCCGCCCACCCGCTACGAACGCTGATCCCGAAGCCCGGCCGGTACGCCGGCGCGTTCACCGGACCGACTCCGGTCCCCGGGTGGCGAACGCGCGGAGCCTCCGGGGTTCGATCCGGCCGGCACCGCCGGGTGCGGCGGCCACGCCGGACCGGTTCGGCGAACGACGGCGGCCGCTGGAGCACGCGGTGCGGACGCTCCGCTACCGCTGAAGGAACGTCGGCGCCGCCGGGGCGGGACCCAGGGTCGTCGTGCCCGGCGACGCCCGATGGCCCAGACCCGTGCGGTACGCGTCCAGCGCGGCCTCGGTGCGGCCGGCCCGGCGCAGCAGGTCGCCGAGCAGCCGGCACAGATCGGCGAGGTCCCCACTCGCCCCACTGCGTTCGAGCAGCCCCAGGGCGAGGACGTAGTGCTCCTCGGCTGCATCGCCGTCGCCGCGTTCCTCCGCGATCAGTCCGAGCAGCCGGTGCGCTCCGCCCGCGTGCACCGCGCCGTGCCGGTCGCCCAGTTCGAGCAGCTCGGTGAGCAGCGCGGCAGCCTCGTCGAGCCGTCCGAGACGCCGCAGCACATCGGCCAGCTCGACCTCCACCTGTGCGGCGAACAAAACGGCCCGCTTGGCGGCCAGCATGTCCCGCGCGGTGCGCAGCTCCTGCTCCGCGAGGCCGAGTTCGCCGTTCTGCGCCTGGATGTAGCCTCGCATCCAGTGGCAGTGCGCCAGGTCCGTCCGCAGCCGCAACTGCCGGTAGATGGCCTGCGCCTTGGCTAGGGAGGCGTCGGCATCAGCCGTACGGCCCTCCGCGAGCAGGGTGCGGGCCACCTGCCGGTGCATCCCCGCGACCAGCGCCGGATCGTTCACCTGCGGGGCCAGGGCCAGGGCGAGCTCGGCGGCGTGGGCCGCGCGGGCGTGCGCGCCCATGTCGATGTACGGGCCGATGATGGCCGCGTACAGCAGGACCAGGGCCTCGGGATCGGCCAGACCGCTCCCGTTCAGTTCGTCGATCGTCGATTCGAGGAGGTAGCAGGCGTAGCGCAGCTCACCGGCGAGCAGATGCGCGACGGCGCGTCCCCGGACCGCGCGCGCCCGGCGGGGCAGCGGTTCGTCTCCCAGCAGGCGTTCCGCCGCCTCGAAGTGCCTTCCCGCGTTGTCAAGCTGCCCTGTCTCCAGCGCGCACTCGCCGAGCCCGAGCAGTGCTTCGGCCTGTTCGGCGGTGAGTTCCAGGTGCTCCGCGTCGGTGAGGAGCCGCCGGTAGCTCACGGCGGCGTCCTCCGCGGAGCCGGTGGTCAGTTCGCGCTGGGCGTCGGTGAGGGCGAGCCGGAGCTCGGTGGCGAGGTGGACGGGGCGTCCGGTGGACAGTTCCTCGAAGGACGTGCCGAGCCGATCCGCGAGGAAGCGGAGAGCTGCCTCGGACGGCCGGACCTTCCCGGCCTCGAGGGTGGAGATGTAGGCCGGCGTGTACGAGGGTTCGGCCAGCTGTCGCTGGGTCAGGCCGAGGCGCGCCCGCAGCCGCTGCACTCGGCGGCCGATCTCGGCCGGTTCGTCCATCGGACCCCCAGGGTTGCTCGAAGTCCCCATTATTCAGGGGCAGTAGACCATTGCGCAGCCTCCCTGCCCACGCCTAGTTTAAGTACTCTGTTAAATATGCTTGTTCGGGCACTTGATTTGCGTGCCGGGGGGAGGCTTCCATGTGCTCGGTATGGCGCAGGGGCATGGCGGTGGCCGGCGCCGCCGCCGTACTCACCGGGGTGCTGGCCGCTCCCGGGGCCGCCGCCGGTCCGGCGGGGTCCGCCGGACCGGCGGTCGAGGTGGAGATCCCGGGCCCTGAACACGGCGCCGCCGCCGGGTCGGGCCGCGCACGGGTCCCGCGGGGCGGTCGGGACCGGCCCTCCCCGAGGCTCTCGGCGGCGGAGAAGGCCGCGGACGGCACCGTCACGCGACTGCTGGACAACGGCTCCACCGGAGACCGGCTGGACGTCGTCGTCGTCGGCGACGGCTACACGGCCGCCGAACTCGACCGGTTCCGCGCCGACGCGAAGAAGATGTGGGCCGAACTGTCCGACGTCGAGCCCTACACGACGTACCAGGGCCTCTTCAACGTCTGGACGGTCGACGCCGTGTCGAACCAGTCTGGCGTCTCGGGCGACCCCGGACCCGATGCCGTACGGGACACGGCCCTCGGCTCCTACTTCTGGTGCGACGACATCGAACGGCTTCTGTGCGTCGACCAGGCCAAGGTCGATGGTTACGTGGCGAAGGTGCCGGAGGCCGACCTGGTGGTCGTGATCGCCAACAGCGCCAAGTACGGCGGCGCGGGATACAACGAGCCGAGCGAGACGCTGGGTTACGAGGGGATATCGACCGCCTCGGCGGGCAACCAGCAGTCCGGTCGGGTCGCCATCCACGAGACCGGCCACTCGCTGGGCAAGTTGGCCGACGAGTACTTCTACCCCGACTCCCCGGGGTTCGAGGAGTACACGGGCCCCGAGGTCCCCGATGCCAACCTCTCCGTGCTGACCGCAGGGGACATGGCAGGCCGGCGCGCCAAGTGGCACCGCTGGCTGGGGGAGCACTCGCCCGACGGCGGGACGGTGGGCACCTACGAGGGCGGAGGCTATTTCGCCAGGGGGCTGTACCGGCCCACCGACGACTCCCTGATGCGTTCCCTGGGCAAGCCGTTCAACCTCCCCGGCGTCGAGGCGATGATCGCCGGCTTCCACCGGCACGCGCGGCTCGTCACCGCCGTGACGCCCACCGAGCGGCTGCTTCGTCTGAGCGCCACGGCGCGGGTGTCCGTCCCGAGGCTCACGGGCGCCGGTGAACGCCCGCTGAGGACCCGCTGGTACCTGGACGGCCGGGAGCTGAAACCGCTCGCGGGGCGGACCCGGGTACGGGTGTCCGACCTGTTCCCGTGGCTGCTCGACCTGCGGACCCACAAACTGTCGGTCACCGTCGAGAACCCGACGGCCGCGGTGCGCGACCCGGAGATCGCGGGCACGCTGAGGTCCACGGTCGGCTGGGACGTCCGCCTCTGAACTGTTGCCTGGGCCGGGAAATCGGTCGCGCCACGCGAGACGGGCCGTTAACTTCACGCTGGACGTGATGAGTCACGAAGCGTGACCGCGAAGGGGGCCCTCGTCCACCCCATGGCGGAGATCGCGCTGCTGCGCGATCTGTGGCGAGCCCGTTTCATCGCCTCCGCGTAGGACAGGCCGGTTCGGCGTTTTCCGCTGTGCGCAGGGAACTTGCCACAGCGCGCATGCCCCCGAGCAGCCCGGGATCGGCCGCTCTACGCAGGAGTAGCATCACCGAGCGTGTCCACAGTCGAGTACCGGAGGGGCGTTCCATGCCAGATCAGTGCCCGATGGCGATAGACCCGGCGGGCCGGGACATCCACGGCGAAGGCTCTCGGATGCGTGAGCGAGGGCCGGTGGCGCGGGTCGAACTCCCTGGCGCCGTGGGAGCGTTCGCGGTCAGCAGTCCCGCACTCCTCAAGCGGCTGCTCACCGACGCGCGGGTGTCCAAGGATCCGCGCCGGCACTGGCCGCGCTGGATCAACGGAGAGATCTCCCCGGACTGGCCGCTGTTCACCTGGGTCGCCGTGCAGAACATGTTCACGGCCTACGGCGGTGAGCACAGGCGCCTGCGGACCCTGATCTCCAGCGCCTTCACCGCGCGGCGCACGGCCGCGCTGCGACCGCGCATCGAGGAGATCACCGGCAAGCTGCTGGACCGTGTCGCCGAGGTCGGGAGGCACGGCGAGGTGGTCGATCTGCGCGAGGAGTTCTGCTACCCGCTGCCGATCCAGGTGATCAGTGAGCTGTTCGGTCTGCCCCGCGACAAGGCCGTGGACCTGCGAGAGGTCGTGGACAGTCTCTTCCACACCTCCGCGGAGCCCGACGAGGTCACCGCCAACCACGCGCGTCTCTACGCTGTGATGGGGGAACTCGTCGAGGCCAAGCGGGAGTCGCCCGGTGACGACCTGACCACCAACCTCCTCGCTGCCCGAGACGACGTGAGCAGCGCCGGGCTCAGTGAGCAGGAACTGCTCGACACCCTGGTGCTCATGATCGGTGCGGGTCACGAGACCACGGTCAACCTCATCGACAACGCCGTGCACGCCCTGCTGACCCACCCCGAGCAGCTCGCGCACATCCGCGAGGGCCGGGCCACGTGGGACGACGCCGTCGAAGAGACCCTGCGTGCGGACGCGCCGGTGGCCAGTCTGCCGTTGCGGTACGCCGTGGAGGACATCGAGCTCGGTGAACTCGGAGGCCCGGAAGGGACGGTGATCCGCGCGGGAGAGGCCATCCTCGCCGCCTACGCGGCTGCGGGGCGCGATCCCGAGCGGTACGGGAAAGACGCCGATCGTTTCGACGTCACCCGCGTCGACAAGGATCACCTGGCCTTCGGGTACGGGGTGCACCACTGCCTCGGCGCCCCGCTGGCCCGCCTGGAGGCCCGCATCGCACTTCCCGCGCTGTTCGGACGCTTCCCCGGGCTCACTCTCGCCGTGCCCTCGGAGGAACTGCTGCCCGTGGAGTCGTTCATCTCCAACGGCCACCGGTCCCTGCCCGTATGCCTGACCTGATCACTCTCCCCGCCACCAGGCCAGCAGCCGGGCCCAGCGGCTCTTGGGCGCAGTGGCCACCGGCGTACTCCGGCGCCCTCCGGGCGGCGCGGAGGCGTGCCTGCCCGGCCCCGTGGACCCGCCGTCACCCGCAGGCCGCTCATCCTCTTCGGAGCGGGTGACGGCGACGGGCTGGAAACGCACGGGCAGAGCGGCGAGCGCGCGGTGGAAGGGGCCCTGCCGCCACTCGAGATCCCCGACCGGCACGGCGAGTTCCATGTCGGGCAGCCGGTCGAGGAGCTTCTCGATGGCCACGGCGGCGATCAGCCGGGCCGCGCCCTGTGCGGGACAGGAATGCGGGCCGGCGCTCCACGCCAGGTGGGCGCGGTTGCCGGTGCGCTGATCGACCACCAGGGCAGGGTCCGTGTTCGCGGCGGCGAAGCTGATGACGACAGGGTGGCCCTCCTTGAGCAGCGTCCCTTCGTACACGACGTCGTGCACAGGGAAGTGGACGCCGTAGTTCGCCATGGGAGGGTCGGTCCACAGCACTTCGTCGAGGGCGTCCTCCACGGGCAGGCTGCCGCCCGACAGGCTGCCCGCGAACCGGTCGTCCGACAGCAGCAGGCGCAGGCTGTTCGCGATCAGGTTCTGCTCGGGCTCGGTGCCGGCGCCCATGAGCAGGACCAGGGTGTGGACGAGTTCCTCGTCCGTCAGCCGCGCGGGATGGGCGATGAGCCGGGAGGTCACGTCCTTCCCCGGAGTCTCGCGTTTGAGCGCGATCAGGTCGCCGACGGTTCGGGTGAGGAGCTCGTTCGCCTTCTCGGCGTCGACGAGTTCGAAGATGCCGGCCATTCCCTCGACGAGCCGGTCGCCGTACTCGGGTGGGCAGCCGAAGAGCTGGTTGAGCACCAGAAGCGGCAGGGGCCGGGCGTACGCGCCGAGCAGATCCGCCTCCCCGTCCAGGGCGATTCGGTCGATGAGCGTATCGGCGCTCTGCCCGACGTAGCCGCGCAGGGCGCTGGGCTCCACGCCGCCCAGGCTGTCCGTTATCGCCTCGCGCAGCCGCCGGTGTTCCGGTCCGTCGGTCAGCAGGGCGTTCGGCCGGTAGGCCATCATCGGCGCGACGGGGCTGTCCGCGGGCACGGTGCCGTCGGCCATGTCGCGCCAGCGGCGGGAGTCCTTCGAGAACGTCTCGGGACTGCGCAGCACGTGGAGTGCGGCGTCGTAGCCGGTGACGAGGGTGGCTCGCACCCCGGGTGACAGCTCGACCGGGGCGGCCGGTCCGGCCTGCCGCATACGCCGGTAGGCGGCGGCCGGATCCGCTGCGAAGCCGGGCCCGTACAGCAGTTCGTGGCGGGGGCAGCCGGACTCGGGGTCGGGCGCCGATTCAGGGGTCATGCGTGCTCCAGTTCGCTCGTGCGGGTCAGCAGGTGCTCGACGAGGGAGACCAGTGCCCGGGTCGAGGAATCGCGGTCGCGGGCGTCACAGCGGACGAGGGGGGTTTCCGGCAGCAGATCGAGGGCCTCGCGCACCTCGCTCAGCGTGTGCCGGGGTGCACCGTCGAACTCGTTGAGGGCGACTGCGTAGGGCAGGCCGAGTTCCTCCAGGACGCCCATGACGTCGAAGGAATGCTGAAGGCGGCGGGTGTCTGCCAGGACGAGTGCCCCGAGTGCGCCCCGGGTCATGTCACGCCAGAGCTCGGTGAACCGCTGCTGCCCGGGGGTGCCGAAGAGATACAGCACAAGAGAGTCGCTGAGCGTGAGGCGGCCGAAGTCGAGGGCCACCGTGGTGGTCGTCTTGTCATGCGTGCCCGCGAGGTCGTCGACCAGGGCGCCTGCCTCGGTCATCACCTCCTCGGTGCGCAGCGGGCGGATTTCGGACAACGTTCCCACGAAGGTGGTCTTACCGACCGCGAAGTGGCCGACCACCAGGATCTTGACCGCGGTCTGCACGCCCGGTCGGAGGTAGACGTCTTCGGACTCAGAGGCGGGCGCGGAGCCCATCGAGCACCTCCTGCAGGATTCGGGCATCGGACGGCAGGGCGGCCGGGACCGGCGCGAGGGTGACGATGTGTCCGCTGTCCAGGAGGTCGGCCACCAGGACCTTCGTGACGCTGACCGGCAGCGAGAGATGCCCGGCCACCTCCGCCACCGACAGCGCCCCCGGTCTGCAGAGTTCCGCGATACGTCGCTTCTCGGGCCCCAGACCGGCGAGGGACGGCCCCACGGAGGTGATCAGGAGGGTGACGAGGTCAAGGGTGCCGCGGCTCGGGTGAGCACGGCCCTCCGTGACCACGTAGGGCCGTACCAGCCTTCCGCCGGGGCGGCTCCTGGGGGGAGTCATGCCCGGATGCCGGTTCCATGCCGCGCCGGACTGGTCATCTCCTTGCCGAGCCGGTCGACCAGTTTGTGCATGCGGTACGTGACCGCCTCCATGTCCACGTTCTCCGTCGTGGAGACCGCGAGGTAGGCACCCTCGCCGGCGGCGACGAGGAACACGTAGCCGTGGGCGAACTCGATGAGGGTCTGCCGCCAGGGGCTGTCGTCGTGACCGCAGAACTCGGCCGTACTGCGGCTGATGGACTGCAGACCGGAGAGCCCGGCCGCCAGCCGCTCGGCATCGTCCCTGCCGATGTCCGCGGAGTGGGCCCGGAGCATGCCGTCCGCCGAGAGCAGGATCGCGTGCAGGGCCTCGGGCACCTTCAGGACCTCATCGAGCATCCAGCCCACATCGCTGTTCCTGGGCTCGATCATCCTCGGTTGTTCCCTTCGTCTTCGTGGAGCGCGGCCTCGGTGGCACGGCCGTGCAGAGTGCCGCGTGCGAACGCACCGATCCGCCTGGCGGTTTCCTCGGCGGACCTGGTGTCGGGCTCCTCGGCGGGGCCCGGCGCCTGCTGTGCCGTCGCCGGATGCTGCGCGGCGCGGCGGCGTCGCTTCGGCAGTCCCCCCGCGGTTGTCGCCGTGGGGGCCGCCGTCTCGGCCGACCAGGCCGGACCGGACGCGCCGCGGGCCGCGGCCACGGGCGCGGCGGAAGGCCCGTCGGAGGTCTCCGGACGCGTGAGCAGGACGCTCGGGAGGAACACGACCGCTCGTACGCCACCGTACGGGGACTGGGTGTCCACGTGGACGCTAAACCCGTATCGACGGGCGAGGACCCCGATGACCGCGAAGCCGAACTGCGGAGGGTCCTCGAGCCGGGTGACGTCCACCGTGCGCCTGCCGGACAGCAGCACCGAGGCCTTCTCGGATGCCTGCGCGTCCATTCCGACTCCCGCGTCGTCGATCACGACGCAGGCGCCGTTGTGCACTGCCTGGATGCCCACCTCCACCTGGGTGGTGGGTTGCGAGTGGCGCGCCGCGTTGTCCAGCAGCTCGGCGACGGCCAGGACCACGGGCTCCACGGCCCGGCTCTCGACAGCGATGTCGACCTCGCCGCGGATACGGATCCGCCGGTAGTCACGGATCCGCGACGTGGCTCCGCGTACCACCTCGACCAGCCCGGACGCCGTCCGCTGCCGCCCCGGCCAGGATCCGCACAGCACGGCGATGGCCTGGGCGCGGCGGCCGAACTGGGCGTTCGCGTGGTCGACTTCCAGAAGGTCCCGCAGGACGTCGGGGTGGTCGTGGCGGTCCTGCATCTCCGAGATGGCCACCTGCTGTTCGCTGGCCAGGGCCTGGATCGAGCGCATCGAGGACTTCAGTGCCGCCTTCGCCGACCGGTCGGCCCGGGCCTGTGCGTTCTCCACGGCCTCGGCGAACCGTTCGAGCACGCCGTCCAGGCACTTCGCGAAGTCCGTCTCGGCCAGCCGGCTGTCGAGGAGTCCGGCGGCGGGCACGGACTGGCCCGCCGACTCCTCCAGGGCCGGCAGTCGTACGGTGATCAGGTGGCGGAGCTCCTCTTCCCGGGTTCGCAGGCCGTCCGCCAGCTCCTCGTTCCGTTTCCTCCACCGCGCGCTGATCCCGCGCTGCCGCACCAGGAGCACGGCGAGTGCGAGCAGGCCGAGGGCCAGGCACCACACCACCGCATCCGGTATCTGTTCAGTCATGAAGTCCTCAAGACGGCTTGAACCCTGCGGGAGCGCCTGACGTTAGTTCCGGTCGGACGCGTGTACTACTTCTCACGCGCAGAGAACTTGTCGTCAGACGCATTGGGCCTGAAAGGCCCCGGGGCGGGCGGTGGACTGCCCCGGTGTACCCGGGTGGCGCCACGACGGGTACACAATCCGGCCGACTGCACTACGATGCCCGCGCGGATGGCCGCTGGAACCGCCGGATCGGCCGGCGGTGCGGACAAGGACGCGTGACGGCGGAGGGGCGCTTTGCGTGGCGGAACGTACACCGTGGTCGAACAGACAACGGCCGACGTCGAGCCGCGGGAACGGGCCGACTCGTGGAGCGAGCAGGTCGACTTCCACCACACCCGGCTGGACTTCAGGTACGCCCGCCCGGACAGCTTCAGCGGCGAGATGACCAGCCAGCGCAGCGACACCTACGACCTCATCACCTGGCGAAGTGATCGGGTCGAGTACGAGAGAACGCCCCGGCTGGTGCGCCAGGCGCCCGCTCCGGACTACCGGTTCGTGTTCCCGCTCGAGGGCGAGCTGACGCTTCGGCAGGACGGCCGGCAGGTCCGGCTGACCCCGGGCCGCGGAAGACTGATGACGTTGGACGCCCCCTTCGAGTTGCTGCACGACTCGACGCTGAGGGGCGTCATCCTGTCCATACCCGCCTGCGAGATCGAGGGTCCGCTCAACCGGAAGGCCCCCCTGGACACCGGAGTCGACTTGTCCACGGGGCTGGGACGTGTCCTGCACGGCATGGTGGTCGGCCTGCACGACGAGCGCACCCGTCTCGACGCCACGCAGTTCGACGCCGTCACGGACCGTGCGGTCGAGTTGTTGTGCATGCTCGCCGCAGGTGACGACCGCCCGGACGCTCCGGATCATCTGGCCGAGGTCGAGGCGGTCGTCCGCCGTTACGCACGGGGCCATGCCGCCGATCCGGGACTCACCGGTACTTCCATGGCGCGCGCGCTCGGCTGGTCGCTGCGCCAAGTCCAACTCGCACTGCAGCGAGCCGGGACCACGCCGCGCGAGCTGATCCGTGAGGAACGCCTGCGGGTGGTCCGTGATCGTCTCCAATGTGCCGAGTACGCGCACATGACGATCAGTGAACTGGCATGCGCCATGGGTTTCTCCTCCGCGAGTGCCCTGAGTACCGCCTTCCGCCAGCGCTTCGGGACCAGTCCGCGGGAGCTGCGTCGCCGCCACCACCACGTGTGATCCGTACCCGCCCGCCCCTCCGCAGCCGTTGCCCCTCGGGCGCCGAGTTTGCCGCCCGGACCAAAAAACATGTGCAGTTACCTTGCGGTAACTAATGATGTTGTGTCAGATTCCCCGATGCCACCGGCCGGTGTCCCCCACCTCCAAGCCATGCCCGAGGTCCCATGCGGACCAGTCATGGCCAGACATCGGAGTCAGACATGAGACGCACCGCAATGCTCGTCGCAGCCACCGCTGCGGTTCTGGCGCCCCTCGTCGCCGTGCCTCCCGCACACGCGGCGACGCGCAACCCGGTCCTGTTCGTGCACGGCCTCAGCAGTTCGGCCAGCACCTGGAACGACTGGGTCGGCAAGTTCAAGGCGGACGGGTACGCGGCATCGGAGCTGCACACCTGGTCCTACGACTGGAAGAAGTCCAACAAGACCACGGCGTCGCAGCTGGCGGTGAAGGTGCAGCAGGTGCTCGCCGCCACAGGTGCCAAGAAGGTCGACATCGTCGTCCACTCGATGGGTGCGCTGAACTCGCGCTGGTACCTCAAGTACTACGGCGGAACCTCGTACGTCGACGACTTCGTCTCGGTCGCCGGAGTGAACCACGGGACGGACGTCAGCCTGTTCTGCTCCTTCTACACCTCGTGCAGGGAAATGGTCATCGGGAGCAGCTTCCTGAAGAGCCTCAACGCCGGCGACGAAACCCCGGGTGCCGTCAACTACGCCACCCTCTGGTCCACATGCGACGCCGCCATCAACCCGGACGAGTCCGCGAAACTGAGCGGCGCGACCAACACGTCGGTGGGATGCAAGTCCCACAACAGCATGAACGACGACCACGGGAACTACACGAAGGTGCGGGACTTCATAGCCTGACCGGCCAGGTCCGGCCCCGCGCCTCGGCGGGGCCGGACCCGTCCGTCGGAACGGTTCAGCGCGCCGGGCCGAGGCGGACGTCGTCCACCGCCCAGTACCAGTCGTTGCCTCCGCGGTAGCGGAAGCCCACCTGGATGTCGGTGGCGCCCGCGGGCACGTCGATGCGAATCGATTCGCCGGAGGCCAGAGCAGTACGCGTATGGCTCCGGACCGTCGTCCAGGGCCCCCCGTTGAAGGAGACCCGGACCTCGGCCCGCTGGCCGAACCAGTGGCGGTAGTGCGACCGGTAGCTCAGGGTGACCGCTGAACCGCCGGTCGTGGCCCAACGAGGGCTGATGAGAGTGGAGTCGAAGGAGCCTTTCGTTGACCGGTCGGACCACTCGTCGGAATCGGCGACGGCGAAGACGTCGCGGGAGCGGACGTTCGTCTCCCGGTACTGGCCCCACTGCGTCTGTGACCAGAACTCGTCCGTGGCGAACGTCCATCCGCGCCATTCCGCCACGCCACCCCCGCCCATCGCCGAGTTGTCGACACGCCAGCCGTCGGGGGGAGTGTGGGTGAACCCGAGCGTCCCCGCCGGAACACCGGACTCGTCGACGCGGGTGCGCAACAGGGGACGCACGGTGTCGAACGCGTCCTCGCCCGTTGTGTCCAGGGGCCGTCCGTCGAGGCCGTCGACCGCCACGCCGACGTGCGAGAGTGCCGTGGCGGCGACGTCGACCTGCCGTACGTCGTGCCGCACCGAGCCCGGGGCGATGCCAGGGCCCGTGGCGATGACGAAGGTGCCTCGCTCCTTGATGGTGAATCCGCCGTGACCGCCCTTGTCGGTGTGACCGTGATCCGTGGTGACCAGGATCTGCCAGTTCTCCTCGTGGTACTTCGGCCGTGTGGTGACGGCGCCCAGCAGCATCCCGACGTTCCGGTCGGTCCTCGCTATGGCGTCCAGGTACTGCGTGCTGGCGGCACCGTGGCCGTGGCCCGCCGAGTCGATCTCACCGAAGTAGACGAAAGCGGCGTCGGGATCGCCCCTGTGCAACTCCTCGGCCGCTGCGACGGCGACCCTGCCGTCCTCGGTGCGGTTGCCGTTGGTCGAGCCGTCGAGGCTCAGCCGCTTGTCGACGGCGGAGGAGAACACGGGGCCGCCCTTGCGCGACGAAGCCAGAGGTTCCCAGCCCGCAGCGGCATAGGTGGCGAGGGCGGGACGGGAGCGCTCGATGCGGGTCAGGAAGTCCGGGTGGCTGTCGAAGTCCGCGAGGAGGAAGAGGTTGCCCCACACCTTGTGCTTGTCCGGCCACACGCCCGTGGCGACCGTGGACCAGCCGGGGCCGGAGGACGTGAGGGCCATGGGCACGGTGGGAAGGGTGCTCGGGGCGGTCATCCCCTGTGCCATGAGGGAATGGAGGTTCGGAGCGTCGGCGGCCTTGACGCGGTCGAGGTTCGCCCCGTCCAGGCCGATCACCAGAACCCTCCCGGTGGCGGCCGCGGGCACGGTGGCACTGCCCACCGCGGCGTCGGCCCGGGGCGCGGGGACGGCGACCGCGGTCGCCCCGACGAGCACCGCGGTGACCCATGCCACGGTGCTGAACCGTCGGGTGCGGGTGGGTCTGAGTAAGGGCTTCACACGTACCTCCTGGATGACGTCGAGTGGTCCGGCCCGTCCGGGGCGGCGGTCGGTGCCCCGGCGGGGTTCGTGGCCGGCGGCTTTCCGCCGGGGTCTCCCCGGTCAGCTGATGAGCAGCCCGATGCCTCCGAGCGTGTACACGATCATCAGCACCAGGAGGGGGACCTCTCCCGCCAGGGCCCTCTCCGGAGGGTGGACGCGTACCGATCTGTCATGTGCCGCGACGACGCCCAGGACATGTCCGGTGACCACGGACGTCACCTGCAGCGTGGCAAGGCCCTCGGGGCTGAACGGAGGTTCCGGCCCGGGCGGGCCGGCCGCCTCGGAACCCATCGCGGTCAGTACGGTGCGCGGACCCTCGGTGGCGAGGAGTGAGCTGTAGTGGGCGACCAGATAGCCGATGGCGATCGGCAGCAGCGAGTGGGCGAACGTGGTGAGCGGTCGGCGCACGGGCCCGGCCATGAGGCGGGCCGCACCGGCACCGACGACGTAGAGGGCGGCGATGGCGGCCGTGCCGCCCAGAAGCCCGAGCGTGGCCGTGGCGGTACGGCCCAGTGGCGACGTCTGCAGTGTGGTGATCCATGACGGTGTGTCGGACGCGCCGTCGTAGGCGGTGCTGCCGAGCAGCACGCACATGACGGCCACGAGCCCCGGTGCCGGGGGAGTGCCGTCGAGACCGTGCAGCGGGCTCCGCACGACGAGCTGCCCGTCCGCGCGACGGCCGATCGGGGCCAGCCGCGCGAGGAGTCCGGAGTAGGCCTCGAACGCGTCGCACCGGTCGAACCAGTCGCTGCCGAAGACCACGGCGCCTGCGAGATGCACGGACGCGTAAGCGAGCAGAAACGTGAGCAGGGCGGTGGCCGAGGCCGGGGCGGGAGAAGCGAGTTCGAGCCAGGTGAAAGCGAGCAGCCCGGCTGCCGCGGGCCAGTAGCCGAGTCGCTGCGGGAGTCGGCGGAACGGCTCCGCCGGAGAGCGGTGAACCACCCGGCAGCCCAGTGCGTGCAGTGTGCGCAGTGGGTTGAGGAGCCGCCACACGGGGCCGAGCAGGAGCGAGGCGGGGACCAGGCCCACCCAGAACAGGACGTAGACCGTGCCGGGGGCCGGATTGCGTTCGGGGTCGTCCGGGCCGAGCAGAAGATGAAGGAGGACCGTGGCGGTGGCGGCGAGCCCCACTACGCGCAGCCCGGCCCGGAGGGCGGGTGCCCTCGCCCAGCGCTGCACGCGGGCCGGCAGGGGACGGCCGGCGCGGTCGCCCCGGAAACGCGAGCGGGGCCAGAGGAGTCCCAGTGCGAGGAAGGAGACGAGCAGGGCGGCGAACGCTCCCGCATAGGCGTGGAAGGCGGGAATCGGCAGGTCGTGCCCGGCGCCGACGCCGTGGGCGAGGCCGGTCCAACTGCTCATCGGACGGCCAGCTGCGTCAGCACCAGACCGGACCGGTGCATCTCCACCTCGAACAGCCCCGAACGGTCCAGGGCGACCCGGAGTGTGGTGGTGCGGCCGGCCTCGACCTCCGCGGTGCGGTTCACGCCGTGCACGTGCAGTTCGTCGTCCGTGTCGCTGGTGACACGGATGGCGAGCAGGTCGCCCCGTCTCAGCTCGATCCGGCCCGGATCCGGTCTGACGACGCCCGCGGTGATGGTGAAGTCCGCCGTTCTGTCGGGCTGTTCCCCTACCGGACGGTCGTCGGGAGGGGGCCCGGGCAGGGGTGCGGTGGCCTGCACGGGGACCCCGCCGACGGCCCACGCCGTGTGGTCGTCCGCGTACAGCCGGACGGAGAGCGCCTTGGTGCCGGGAGGTACGTCGTCGGCGGACAGATGATGCCAGCGGCCGTACGCGCGTGCGACCTTCTTGCCGTCCGCGAAGAGGTGGGCGTGTCCGCTGCCCAGGACGGCCGCACCACCCACGCTGTCGGGGCTGAAGCGGAAGCGCCCGGCGTCGATGCGGACGTTCCATCCGTCGTCCGCGTCCGCCCGGACGGTCAGGGAGACGGTCGGAGCGTTCGCGGCGGGCACCTGCCGAAGCCGCTCGTGGTGGCCCGTGCCCGGGGTGCCCAGAAGCGTTCCGGCGCCGTCCCCGGCGACATCGTGGCTCGTTCCGGGGCCGTGGTGGGTGGTCGGCCGCTCCGTACAGGCCGATCCCAGGGCGAGGGTCGCGGCCGCCGCCCAGATCACCGCGGCCGTTCCCGGAACGCGACGTGCACCCCCGGCCTTCACGGGGAGACCCGGGCCGGGTCGTCCGCGGGCGGGGACGCGGACCGGCCCCGTCCCACCGGGTGCGCCGCGGCGGCCACCGCCCACAGGACCCATACGAGCCCCAGCAGACCTCGCAGCCACGCCGGACCGAGGGGAGTCCACGGAATCATCACGAAGGCCCGCTCGAAGGCGTCCAGCAGCGTCAGCAGTCCCAGCACCACGGTCGTCGTCCCGAAGGCCCGGCTGCTGTGCCGCAACCCCAGTCCGGTGGCGGTCAGCCAGACCCCGATCAGCAGCAGCGCCAAGGGCCCGGCCACCGTCGGGGCGAGTGCCGTCGTCTCGCTCGCGACGTCGAGGACGAGCCCCGCCGCGCCGAGCGCGGTGGCAACGGTGACCAGGCGGTTCCCGCGTAGTCTGCGCCACCACAGGGCCCCTCCCACCACGGCGAGCACGGTGGCGACGCCGAGCGCGAGTTGCACCTCGATACGGGCGAAGCCCCGGGCCCCGTACCAGTCGCAGCCCGCCGGGAGCCGTCGCGCCTGGACGCTGTAGTCGGAGCAGACCAGCAACTGGACGACCTTCATGGGTTCGCCCACGATCCGGTGCGATCCGCCGAGGACGGCGCCGGTGTCGTCCCGGCACCGGGGCAGGGCTCGCGGGCTGCTGTCCCCCGTGTCCTGCCAGCAGTTGTCCGTGCCCTGGCCGTCCCACCAGACGTCGGTCCGGTTGGGTCTGGACTCGCCGTTCCTCGCCCTGCCCAGATGGTTGTCACGGAACCGGTTGTGGTGCGAGGTGTCGGCCTGACGGGACCAGGCGTCCTCACCGCGCAGGAAGGCGGGAACGGCGTTGAGATGGAACGCGGTGCGCTCGTGTCCGTATATCCAGTTGCCCTCGAACACGTTCCAGTTGCCCCCGGCGACGAGCACTCCGGTTCCGGGAGGGACCGAGGTCTGCGGGCACACGACCCCCTGTTCGTAGCCGCGTTCGGCGGGAGGCTTCGCGCACGTGCCGTCCCTGACGTACCGGTAGTAGTCCTGGTTGTTGTCGTGGATGAGGTTGCGCTCGAATCTGGCGTGGTTCTGGGGGAGGCCCGGATGGCCCGGAAACACACTGTCCATCGACGCGCCGGCCATGTTGTGGTCGAACTCGTTGTCGTGGGCCCACACCGAATCGCCCGCGGTTCCCGAGTAGCCGAGCAGGTTGTGATGACTGCGGCAGCCGGTGATCTCGATGGAGTAGCGCGGCACGTCGTGGCCGCGCCCGCTGTTGATGTCCGACGCGCTGCCCGGGTAGATCCCCGAGTCGCCGTTTCCGTACGACTCGCAGTCGCGGTACAGCCCGTGATCGCTCGCGAAGGTCAGGAAGCCGTACTCGTCGTTCCAGCGGGTGAGTACCCGGTCGATGACGAACCCGTCCACACCGAGCACGTACAGGGAGTTGAAGGTGGTGCGCTGGGCGGTGAAGTTGCGGAAGTAGATTCCGTCGGAGCCGTCGGCCCGGATGGCGTTGAGCTTGCGGTAGCCGGCGTCCACGACCACGTCGAGCGGGCCCGCGCCCGTTCCCTCGATCTGCAGGTTCCGCTTGCCGAGGACGGCCACGAGATTCTGGTTGTGGGGGCACTGCTGCTGCTGTGCGTAGGACAGGATCTGATATCCCAGGGCCGACTTGCGGGCCTTGAGCCGGGCGCAGTCTCCCTCGGGTTCCGGCTGGGAGGGCTCCTCCTCGTAGCGGCCTGGCAGGACGGCGATGCTCATGCCGGGTCTGTCGACGGCGTCCACCGCCTGCTGCAGATGCCGGAATCCCTCGCCGAGACACCTCTCGTAGAGCCGGAGATTCCGCTCGCGCAGGGCAGCGGGGAACCGGGACACGCGCCGCTCGAAGGCCGTCCTGTCGGTCTTGCAGACGAGGAGGTCGGGTTCGCCCTCGCGGTACGCGGGAACGCTTCCCGAGCCGTCGGGGAACGCGACCTCGCGCTCCTCGTGCGCCTGCGCGCCGGGCGGCGCACCCAGTGTCAACGCGGCCGCGAGGCCCAAGCCGACCAGTGTTCGACGTGTCCACGTCATCCACATGCCTGGCAAACTAGAACATGTTTCGAGTATACGGAAGGCACTGGGCGCGAGATGTCCGGTGGACGACCAGCCTTGTCCGGCCCTCGCCGGCGGTGAAACGTCCCTGGCCTGCGCTTCGACCGTTCGGGTCAGGATCCAGGACAGGCCGCGCCCGGGCCGTCATCGGCCAGTGCCTGCTTGCCGTGGGCCGGCCGGCGCGCCGCCACCTGCAGGACGGTCCGCCTACCGATGGAGGAAGCGGAGGGCCGGTTCTGTCGGGCTCGATCAGATGCGGGGTCTCCGGCACGCCCGGCCGAGGACGACCGGCACCGCCTCTACGGCGGGACGCCGGCGATCCTCATCGAAATGCCCTTGATCACGGTTGCGAGCCGGTGTGCCGGCCCGTGCGACTGCGGCGCCGGATCAGAAGGGGAGTGAGGAGCAGGAGGGCGAAGAGCACGGCGACCACGGCCGGCCCGGCTGAATCCAGGACGTCGGCTGCGGCCCGCTGGATGCCGGTCGCCGCATCGATGACCGGGTCCGCGGTGGTGGGGTCACCCAGGGCACGGATCTCGTACCAGCCGTAGTAGGCGACGTAGGCGCCGACCAGGAGGAGCAGGCCGCCGCCGAGGCGCGGGGCGATCGCGCCGAGGCGGCGCAGTCGGGTTACGGCGGCGGTGCGGGTGAGGGCGACGGCCAGGGAGGCGGCGCCGACGACCAGGCCCATCCCGGCGGCGTAGGCCGCGAACAGGGCGATGCCTTCCGTCGTGGAGCCGCTGCGGAAGGAGGAGACGACGATGGCGAGGAAGGGGGCGATCGTGCAGCCGAGGGAGGCGGTGGCAAACGCCATGCCGAACAGCGCCATGGAGGGCACGGAGCGTGTGACGGTGGGAGCGCGACGGAGTTTCGGGGCCGGGGCGGGCAGTTGGCGGCCTGCGAGGAGCCACGCTCCGGCGGCGGTGATGAGCAGGCCGAAGGCGATGGTGAACCAGGGCAGGTGCTGCTGGACCTGGCCGGCGACGGGCTGGATGACGAGTCCGAAGGCGCCGAAGAAGGCGGCGAAGCCGACGGTCATCGCTGTGGTGGCGGCGAGTGCCCGGCCGACGGCGACGGTGCGGCTGGGGGTGTCGTCGCCCATGACGAGCAGGGAGAGGTAGGCGGGGAGCAGGGCGAAGCCGCACGGGTTGACGGCGGCGAGTATTCCGGCGCCGAGCGCGAGAGCGAGGGGCAGGTCGGCCATGACGGGTTCAGCCGGAGAGCGCGGAGAGCTTCTCCGCCAGGCCCTTGCCGCCGGGGAGTACGCCCTCGTAGACGGTCTTTCCCGTCCGGTCGAGGATCACGTAGTAGCTCTGCTGGGTGATCTCGAACCGTTTCCACACCTCGCCCTTCTCGTCGGAGATGTGCGGGATGGCGCCGGTGCCGGTGTCGGAGACGAAGTCGCGCATGGCCGCGTTCTTGTCCAGTCCGGCCACGCCGACGACGTTGACTCTGCCCGCGTTGCTGGCGGCGACCTTGGCGGTCTCGGTGGCCTGGCCCTTGCACGTCGGGCACCACGGTGCCCAGAACCACAGCACCGTGGGCTTGCCCGCGAGCGTCTTCGCGTCGAACGGCTTGCCGTCCACGGTGGTGGCGGTGAAGTCCAGCGCCTCGGGGACGTCTGCGCCCTGCGAGCCGCTGCCGCTGGCGGGGGAGTCGGCGGGCGAACCCGTGGGAGAGGACGCCTTGGAAGGAGGGACACCCGTGTCGCCGGCCGGCGCGGAACCTTCGTCCGAGCCGCATGCGGTCAGAGTGAGGAGGGCGGCGGCAAGGGCGGCGGGGAAGAGGATACGGGCGCGCAAGGAGGACTCCTGAAAGGTCGGTACCGGTGGCGATGGTATTGGTGGCGGCTCGAGCGGGCAGCGGACCGGGGCCTTACGAATCGGTGACGTCGGCCGGCGGCGTCCTCGGACCGGATCTTCGCGTACGAGCTCCGACGGATGACCGTGTCCTCAACCGGCGGGAGAAGCGGCGCCCGACGGGCCGGTGGCACAACGCCGCCCCGTAGCACGGGCCCCTTCACCAGGACGAAACCTTTCTCAGGGGCAAGCGGACAGGGGTGTGGGGGCAGGTGCGCGACCACCCTTGCCCACGCGCCTCCGTGCGGAGCCCGGTTGCCGTAACTCGTCCGGGGTGTGTGTATGGAACTGCCACCAGCGGAAAGAGGCGTCGGATGGGTATCGATGTGACGGCGGAGCGGGTGATCCCGCTGCTGTGTGAGCAGGTGGCGGTGTACGCCATGGACTGGCGCCACGACGCCGAATGGACGCAGGGCATCCGCACGGCGGAGCTGACCCGCGAGTCCGATGCGGGCGGTTTCGGGGTCGGCGCCGAGGTGACGCGGACGGCGTACTTCCTGGGCAGGCGAATCGACTACGTGCTGCGGGTCGCCGCATACGAGCCGCCTCGGCTGCTGGACATGGTCTCGGTCGCCGGTCCGATGCCGATGCACGTGACCTACACCTTCGCCCCGCTCCCGGACGGCGGCACGCGCGCCCGCATCCGCGTACGCGGTGACGCCTCCGGGCTCTACCGAATTGCCGGGCCGATCATGGGGCGCAAGGTGCGCTCGGCACTCGTCAGGGACCTCCAGGACCTTCAACGCCAGGTGAGCCGCCGAACGGGAGGATGAGAACGGTCACGGCGTGCCGTCCTGCCGCTACCACGGCGTGCGTTCGGCGATCAGGAGCGCGTAGCCGAGGACACCGTCCGCGACTGCCGAACGGGCGGCTCCCAGGACGGCGGGGGCAGAGTCGAGATCGACGCCCGCGGCGTCGAGGCGAGCCGGCGCGGTGATGCGCAGCAGGTTCAGCCGGGCCTCGATCTGGTCGATCATCCGCAGCATCGCCTGGTCGTGGCGCTCGGTACGGAGCGTGCGCAGTCCCGCGCCGGCCAGGATCCCGGTGTACTCCTCAAGCGGGCGGGCGTCGGCGATGCAGGCGATCCGGGCGCCGAGGCCGGTGAGCCCGGGCGGAAGCCGGGTGGTGTCGACCGTGACGTCGGTGATGCCGAGGCGGCCGCCGGGCCGCAGGGCGCGAGCGAACTCGGTTGCCGCGCGCGTCTTGTCGGGGAAGGTGCACAGGGCGCACTCGCACACCACGGCGTCGAAGACGCCATCGGGGTACGGCAGGTGCTCGGCGTCCCCGGTGGTGAACCGTGCCCGGTCGGTGAGGCCGGCTGCCTGTGCGGCGCCTTGGGCGAGGGCGGTGTTCGCCGGTGCGTAGTCCACGCCGTCGACGTCGGCGCCGTAGGCGTCGGCCAGGAGCAGGGCGGTGGTGCCGCGGCCGGAGGCGACGTCCAGGACCCGTGCCCGCGGGGTCAGGGCGAGGCCGTCGGCGAGGCGGCGGGTCAGGGTGGTGCCGCCGGGGTGGTAGGACTCGCCGAGGAGCAGGGCGACGATGTCGGAGGAGTACGCGGCGGCGCAGCACTCTTTCAGTTCCTCACCGGTGGGCGGCTGGGTCATGACGGGAGAGTCCCTTCTGCGCCGGGGGTGGTCGCGGTCTTGGAGCCGTACGGCGTCGTGGTGAGGCGTTCGGCGAGTGGCAGGGCGTTCGGCGCGACCGGGGCGACGGGGATGCCGGACATCTGGGCGCGGACCTGTTCGCGGTAGCCGACGGAGTTGTAGGCGCAGAAGGGGATGAGGCGCCCGTCGGGGGTGATCTCCTCGACGCAGCACTTCATCAGCTGCTTGACGTTGAGGGTGTAGGGGTCCTGGAAGTCCTGCACGACCACCATGAACGCCTTGTCGTCGAGGTCCTTCACCGCCTCGGGGAGGTCGATGCCGCAGGCTCCCCCGTGGCCTTCGGCACGGGAGGTGCCCCCAGCACAGCCCAAGGCCTCGGCGGTGGCCCGCAGTTCCTCCCCGGTCGTGGGGGTGCCCATGAACGCGGAGGCCGACCACAGCTTCTCCAGGGCCTCGCGGATCCCGGCGTCGGGCATGACCCGGTTGGTGATGTAGTCGAGGTGGTCCTCGATGTTGAGCAGCCGCGGGATGGGGACGACCGTTCGGTTGCCCGGTTCACCGTCGACCAGCAGATAGGTGACGGAGCGGCAGGTCGGGAAGCAGCAGGGCACGGGGAAGAAGTCGCCCTTCTGGAACCAGTTGGGGAGCTGGGCGTTGATGAGGCGGATCACGTCGGGGTTGGTGAGCCGCTGAAGCGGGTCGAACTCCACGTGCCGGCCGGAGTGGGTGACCGGCTGGAAGGCAACCGAGCGTACGGCGGGATGGTCGATGCCGTACTCGATGATCGCCCCGAGCTCGTGCTCGTTCAGCCCACGCTCCACGGCAGCGACGAGCGTGACGGTCAGCCCCGCCTCGGCACAGTTGTCCAGGGCCCACTGTTTGAACGAACGCAGGTCCCTGCCCCGGATCTCCAGGTGGGTGCGCTCGTCGAAGCCGTCGAACTGGAGATAGACGTTCACCGACCGGCCCGGCACCTGGTTGCGTTTGCCGAGTTCGGCGACGAAGGTCGTGTCCGTGGCCAGGCGGATGCCGTTGGTGTTGAGGTTGACGTTCCTGATCGGACGGGCCTGGGCGAGGTCGATGAAGTCGAGGATGTGCTTGTGGATGGTGGGCTCGCCGCCGGAGAACATCACCACCTCCGCCTCCCCCTCGGACTCCACGAACGCGTCGAGCATCCGGGCGCACTGCTCGCGGGTGATGGAGTAGCCGTCCGGCTGGTGGCCGGAGTCGGCGAAGCAGATCGGGCAGTCCAGGTTGCAGCCGGTGTTGACCTCGACGATCCCCAGGCAGGCGTGCTGCTTGTGCTCCGGGCAGAGCCCGCAGTCGCTGGGGCAGCCGTCCTTCACCTCGGTCTGGAAGACGAGGGGGATGGTGCCGGGCTTGTTGAACCGGGCCGAGGACAGGTACTCCTCGGCATCCCCGTAGACCAGAGCCTCGAACTCACCGTGCGCACCGCACCGCTTCCGCAGATAGACCTTGTCCTCGCGGATGTTGACCTGCGCATCGACGGGTGTCTTGCACAGCGGGCAGATGGACTTGGTGAACTCCACGAACACCTCGTCGCGGTCCGACTTGTGCCGGGGCGCGGGTGCCCGGGTCACGCGGAACTCCTCCATGAAAGGTCTTCCTCCACTCATCGGGGGTCGTCGCGATCGGGCTTCTCGCCCGCCTGCGAGGCGGGTGGGGCCCGAACGGTCGGGAGCCGCTCCTCCGGCCCGCCGCATGCCACGGCAGGCCGCTCACCGCAGAGCCGAGCGTCGCTCCGCCTCTTGCCGGATCGTGCCCAGGGAGGCCAAGACGGTCGCCTCCCACCGTGGGGCGACCAGGCCGCCCCACCATTGCCCGGCCTGCCACAGGTCCGTGGCGAGTTCACCCTCGTAGACCAGCCGCGTACCGGACCCGTGCCCGGTGAGGGTGAACGATTCGGTGACGGCTGGCACCGGCCCGCGCACCAGGCGGAAGTCGACGCGCTCCGGGCGGGTGAACCGCACGGTCTCCACCGTCGTCGCCGTCAGCCGCCCGCCCGCGACCGGGGTGCGATGGGCGGCGAGCACCATGTCGCTGCCCTGCTCCAGCACCGTGACCTTCTCGCGCATCGCTCGGGTGGCCCGCCCCGGACACGGCTGGGCGATGACGTCGAACACCACCTCACGCGGTGCCGCGATGTCGACGGTCTGCGGCCCCAGCGGCCGTGCGCGCGGCCCGACGTCCAGGTCCAGCGGCAGTGCCCCGGTCACCAGCCCGAGATACCCGCCCGCCGCGCCCGCTACGGTCACCGCTCCCAGAGCACCGATCCACGCCATGAGCCCGACCTCTCCACGCGTCCGTTCCCGTCTCACGCACGACGCTAGGCCGTGTTCGTCCGCCGGTCGGTGAGCGCGCTCACCGACCTTCCGGCGCGTCGGCCCGTGCCCTCCGCATCGGACCCGCCGGACGCTCCAGGGCCGCCTCGGAGAGGTGACGCCGCGACAACCGCAACCGCAACCGCAACCGCAACCGCAACCGATCCCGGTCGCCGCGAGCATGCGGGCAGGCTCCGAAGGCCTTCGGCCGAGACAGGGTCGTTCGGTTGACAGACCGGGTGACGCTGAACAGTGCGCACGCCGGTTCCGTAAGAAGGTTGTGCCCTCTCTGCGGGATCACCCTCGGGCCGGGTACGGCCCGGCCGTGCCAGGACGTTCTCGTGCCATGTGGGCCCCCCACCCGGCGTGGGAGATTCGAGGAAGCGAGGCCCTGCGATGACGCGTTCGGACACCGAAGATGAACACATTCCCCGGGAAAGGGCGATCCTCGGTCTCCTCTCGGAGGCCGACCTCGTCGAGCGCCTGCGTTCCGGCACCGAGGGCGAAGGGCCGGCCGTCCGGGAGCTGCGGCGGAGACACCTGACCGTCGTCGTGGGCTACGCGCAGCTCCACACCGTCAGCGACCAGGCCGGCAGACGACTCGCCGACGAGGCGTTCTTCCGGGCCGTGGAGGAAGTCTGTGAAGGGGTCGATCCGTCGGGGACCTGGCGCCATCACGTGCTGACGCACGTAGGCGAAGCCGCGCTCGTCTGGGCCGTGGACGACCGACGGGAATGGCTGAGGCCCGACTTCCTGGCCTGGCTGCGCACGGCGGGCGTCAGCAGCGGATCCAAGCCGTCCAACGCCATGATCAGCGCCTTCTACCAGCTGCCGGAGCGGCTGCGGTCCGCCCTGTGGTACGCGGTCGTCGACGACGAGCCGTACTCCGAAGTCGCCACGCACCTGGGCACCACCTCAGGTGTCGTCCCCGATCTCGCAGCCAAGGCGCAGGTCGCCATGCGGGATGCCTATGCCCAGGAGCACCTGTCGCGCCGCGGCACCGCGGAGTGCCGTGGGTTCAGGCGCATCATCGAAGCCGCCGCGCAGGCCCGGGACGGCGACCGGCACCCGGATCTGGCCGCACATCTGGCACGCTGCACCGACTGCGGGGTCCTGCTGTCCGGACTCACGAGGCTGTCCGGGAGTCCACGGACCCTGTTGGCCGAGGGACTGCTGATGTGGGGCGGCGCCGCCTACACCGAGCACCTCACGATGCGCGGCACCCCGGAGCCGAAGCCGCTCGAGCAGAGCACTGCGGCCGGCGCTGACAGACGGGAGACCCAGCTCGACGATCATGCCGCAGTCGGCGAGGTCTCGAACGGTCCCGGTCGTCCCGGGTCCGCTCGACGGTCCGTCTCGGGACACCGGACCGTCAAGGCCGCCGGCGGCATGGTCGCGGTGGTCGCGGTGGCGGCGGTGGCCGCGGTGACCGCTCACGACGTCATGTCCGGGAGTTGGAACGTCAGCGGTCTCGTGCGCCCCCAGCCGAGCCGGCCGGCCGACCCGTCTCCGTCCTCCACGCCTTCCCGTTCCGCCGACGGATCGCCGGCGGGCGGTCCGACTCCGGGCCCCGGCCGGAAGGCACCCGCGCCGGTACCCGTCGGCAAGCCCTCCCAGATCGTCCATGCGGCCACCGGTCTGTGCCTGGACGTGGAGAACCAGGTGGTGGAAAGACGTGTCAGTGCCGTCGCCGCGCCGTGCGGCTCCGGGGCGACCCAGCGATGGACCTTCGACACCGACGGACACCTGCACAACGAGGCCGACTCCGACTTCTGCCTCAAGGTCGGCGGCGACACCGCGGTCGTCGGGATCCGGCCCTGCACCTCCGACGACCCGGAGAAGCGATCGCGGATGACCTTCGTCATCGGTGAGAACGGGGCGATCCAGTCCAAGCCACTGTCCGACCAGGTCATCGTTCCCGTCGCCACTTCCTCCGACGAAGTGCGGCCGTTGGTGCTCAAGGCGAGCTCCGGGGTGGGCGACGAACGCTGGGGGACGCGGCCGGTCGCGGAGGCCGGGGCGTCAGCCCTCCCCGCGGCGAGTGCCTCCTGACGACGGTGGCCCTCACGCGAGACAGAGGCGGCGGCGTTTTCCCGTCGTCCGGCACGGCAGGCTGCGTGGGTCGAGTGCTGGTCGACCGGAAGCCGCCTGCCCGGAGCCCCGTGGGTGTTCAGGAGGATCAGGGTTCCCTCACGGGCTCGAAGTGGTGGGGCCGGCCATGACGTCCGCGGTCCGGGTGAGGTGCCGGACGAGGACCTCGGATGCGGTGGCGGCGTCGCGGGCGAGTGCCGCCTCCTCCAGCCGACGATGCTCCATGGCCCCGTCCCGGCCGGGGTTGCGGTGCGCCGACCAGCGGCGTGCCAGTTCGCTCGCGGTCCACATCCGGTCGAACGTCTGGAGCAGGACGGGGTTGCCGCAGCCCTCCAGCAGCGTTCGGTGGAAGACCCGGTGGGCCTCGGACCACGCGCTGCTGTAGTACTCGCCCTCCTCCGGCAGGTACGCCGGGGTGCGGGCCAGGCGGTGGTGTGCGGCGCGCACGCGAGCCTCCCACTCGACGTCCCCGCGCTCGATGGACATCCGCAGTACGACGGGTTCGACGGTCCGGCGGGCCTCCGCGATCTCCTGCCAGCGGCGGTCGGACAAGGCCGGGACGGCGAAGCCGCGGTTGGGCAGCCGGTCGGCGAGGCCCTCGCCGACCACCCGTACGAGCGCCTCGCGTACGACGGCCAGACTCACGCCCTGTTCCTTGGCGAGGTCCTGCGGTTTCAGCGGGTCGCCAGGGGCGTGGTCGCCGCGCAGGATCGCGTCTCGCAGGTGGGCGTAGACCTGTTCGGAGAGCATCTGCTTCCCGGCGGGGGCCGAGGTGGGAGCCGTACGAGTCATGTCCACAGCATAGACGATGCCATAGATAATCGATTATCTGTGTTACTGTCGATTCTGTGGTGGTCGGCGGGGCGCCGACGGTGCCGTTCCGTCGCCCTCGGGGCCCGATGGCCGGCCGTACCACCACCCCCAGCACGCAGCTCCGAGAGGAAACGACACGATGAGTGCCAACGACCCCTTCGCCCGCCTCCCCGAAGCGGCCTCCTTCGCCGTCACCAGCGCCACCGTCACCGCCGGGGCCGCCTGGCCGCCGGAGCAGCACGCCTCCGCCCTGCCCGGCGGGAAGGACATCTCCCCGCAGCTGTCCTGGAGTGGCGCTCCTGACGGCACCGAGAGCTATGCCGTCACCGTCTACGACCCCGACGCTCCCACCGGGTCCGGGTTCTGGCACTGGGCGGTGGCCGACATCCCCGCCACGGTCACCGAACTGCCCGAGGGCGCCGGCGACGACACCGGCGCGGACCTGCCCGAAGGTGCCTTCCAACTGCCCAACGACGCCCGCCTGGCCCGCTACATCGGTGCCGCCCCGCCGGCCGGGCACGGCCCGCACCGCTACTTCGTCGTGGTGCACGCCCTCGACGTCGCCTCCATAGGCGTCCCCGCCGATGCCACCCCGGCCGTCCTCGGCTTCACCATGGCCGGCCACACCCTCGGCCGCGCGGTGCTGACCGTCACCGCCGAGACGCCCGCCTGACGTCCGGCATGTCTCGACTCATCGACACCACGGAGATGTACCTCCGCACTCTCCTGGAGCTCGAGGAGGAAGGCGCGGTCCCACTGCGCGCCCGCATCGCCGAGCGCCTGCGGCACAGCGGCCCGACGGTCAGCCAGACCGTCGCCCGCATGGAGCGCAACGGCCTGTTGCGCGTGGCCGGCGACCGGCACCTCGAGCTGAGCGACGAGGGTCGCCGACTCGCTGTGCGTGTCATGCGCAAGCACCGGCTCGCGGAGTGCCTGCTCCTCGACGTGCTCGGGCTGGAGTGGGAGCAGATCCACGCCGAGGCCTGCCGCTGGGAACACGTGATGAGCGAGGCCGTCGAACGCCGCGTCCTGGAACTGCTGCGGCATCCGACACACTCGCCGTACGGCAACCCGATCCCGGGCCTCGCCGAGCTCGGTGAGGAAGGCACCGCCGATCCGCCCCACGCCGGCACCACCGTCAGTCTCAGCGACCTGAGGACCGGGCCGGACGGCATCAGCGCGGTCGTGCGCCGCATCGGGGAACCGGTTCAGACCGACGCCCGGCTGATACACGCCTTGCGGTACGCCGGACTGCGGCCCGGCGCGGTCGTGAGCGTGACGTCGTCGCCGGGCGGTGTGACGGTCGGCAACGGCCGGGTGACCGCCGAACTCCCCGTGCCGACCGCCGCGCACGTCTTCGTGGCCAAGCCCTGAACCAAGCAGGGCTCCGGCCCGTCGGCGCGCCCGGTGCAGGCCCGTGGGCGGCCCTCGGCCAGGATCTGCTGGAGGGCCGCCCACGACCGCCGCGATCCGCGACGCCGCCGACACCACGGCCGGGACGGCGGCGTCGGCCAGACCGGGTCCATCGCCGTTGCGGATCGTCCGCCGGGGAGGTCGGCCGGGACGGTCCCGTCGGAAAGGAGCACTTCGAGGTCGCCCGCAGGTCTGGCTCCGACCGCCGTCCCTGGGCCTGGCGGGTGGCGCGGCGGCGATGCCGATCCGCCGGGACCCGGGGCCGGTAGGTTCACCGGGAGCGTACGAGGGCCTCCAGGGGCTCGTGGACGGTCCTCGCGGGACGGCCGATGGCGGTTTCGAGTGTGGGGTCGGTGGCGTTGAACTCGCCATTGCGTGATGCGGCGAACATCGTCAGGGCGAACTCCGCAGCCGGCTGCGGCATCCCGCCGGCGACCGCTGCGGCCATCCAGTCGTCGTCGTCCATGACGACTCGGGTGATCGTCCGGCCGGTGATGCGTCCGAGGATTTCGGCGACGTCGGCGAAGTCCAGTGCGTGGGGGGCTGTCAGCGGACGTGTGATTCCCTCGAGTGCTCCCTCTCCGGCCAGCGCCAGGGCCGCCGCCTCCGCCAGGTCCTCGTGGGCCGTCCAGGACACCGGGCCGTCCAGCGGCACGGCGAGTGTGCCCGTCTCCAGTGCCGCGCCGATGTGGGACCCCAAGGTGGAGGCGTAGAACCCGTTGCGAAGGGCGGTGTAGGGGACCCCTTGCCGCTTGAGGTGCTCCTCGGTGGCCGCGTGGACCTGCTGCGGCGGGAAGAGCGACGTGGGAGAGGCGGCCTGGTGGCTGGTGTAGAGGATCCTTCGGGCACCCGCTTCCCGCGCCGCGTCGATGGCGGCGCTGTTGGCGGCCAACGCGCCGCCACCCCGGATGGCCGCGGAGACGATCAGGACGCGCTCGGCACCTTCGAAGGCGTGCCTCAGACCGTCGGGTTCGGTGAAGTCGCCCTCCCGGACGCGGACGCCGCGCTCGGCGAACTCGGCGGCCCTGCTCGTATCGCGCACGCTGACGCCGATCCTGTCGGCCGGCAGGCGCTCCAGCAGGCGGTTGACGATCAGCGCCCCGAGGCGGCCGGTGGCTCCCGTGACGATCAGCACGGTTGGCTCCCATCTGATGATGTTTCCAATGGAACTTCATCTACGTTATCAGTGATAATTCCGTTGGCTGCGGCTCTAGTGCACTCCGATGGCGATATGGCTACTCAACGGGTACTTCGAGGATCGCGTGTAGCGAAGGAGTGGCGATGCCGGCGGTAACATCGCTTGTCACGCATGAGCGATATCATCGTCCCCATGGCATCGAACGCGCAGCGGCGCGACATCACCCGGGACCGCATCGTGAAAGCTGCGGCCGGCCTGCTGCGCGAGCAAGGGCCGGCCGCGGTGACCACACGCCGCGTCGCTCACGAGGCCGGGCTGCAGCCTCCCGCGCTGTACCGGATCTTCCAGGACAAGGGCGATCTGCTGGACGCGGCCGCGGAGCGCGTCTTCGCCGAACACGTGGCGGGCAAGCAGACCACCGCGCCCTCCGGCGACCCCGTGGAAGACCTCCGCGCCGGATGGAACATGCAGATCAGCTTCGGGCTGGCCAATCCTTACGTCTTCGGCCTGTTGCTCGACCCGGCCCGCGCACGTGACACACCGGCACAGGCCGCGGGGGTTCAGGTCCTCGCCGAGCGTGTCCACCGAATCGCCGCCGCCGGACGGCTTCGGGTGAGCGAGGAGCGTGCCGTCAACCTCATCCGCTCGGCGGGGGTCGGAGCCGTCCACACCCTGCTGACCCTGCCGCCGGAGCAGAGCGACCCGCACCTGGCCGACGCCGCCTTCGACGCGATCACCCGCGCCATCCTGGTGGATGAGCCCGCCGTCCCCGTCCGGGATCCGGCGGCCGTCGTCGCGGCCTTCCGCACTCTCGTGCCCGAACTGCCCCATCTCAGCGAAGCCGAAGCCGCGCTTCTCGACGAGTGGTTGCGACGCTGATCCGTCACTGTGCCGTGCGGGCCGTGGCCGACGCGGCGGAACGGCCCGGCGGGCGGGCAGTCATGGCGTCCCGCGACGGCCCTCGTACCGCCGGGCGCCCGTCCAGAGCAGCACCGCGGGTACCGCGCAGATCACCGCCCCGACCCCGACACTCATCTGGCACCCCTGCACGAAGTCCTGCTTCGCCGCCTCGACGATGGCATCACGCGTGCCGGGGGAGGCGGCGGGCAGCGGCCGGCCGGGGCCGATCTCGGCGGCGTAGGCATGGGGGTTGGCCTCCTGGACGATCCGGTCGGCGACCGCACGGCGGGCTGAGGCCTCCGGAACGGCCTGGCGGAGATCGTCGCTGAGTGTGTGTCCCAGCCAGATGGCGAGGACGCTGCCGAGGACCGCGAAGCCGAACGTCGAGCCGACAGCCCGCTGGGCGCTGATGATGCCCGAGGCCATCCCGGACCGTTCCGCCGGTACCGCCCCCATGGCCAGGGCGGTGACCGGGGTGGCGACCAGTGCGACACCGATGCCGGAGAGGAACAACCCAGCGATCACGGCTCCCACGGAGAGCGGCATCCCCACTGCCACGACGCTGAGGCCGACGACCAGCAGCGGCTGGCCGGTCCGGGCGACCACCAGTGGCCCGGACCGTGCGGACAACCTGCCCGCGACGGGCGACAGCAGCATGATGGTCAGGGCGAACGGGAGGATCAGCAGGCCGGCGCGTTGCGGGGAGTAACCCTCCACGTTCTGGAAGTACTGCGTGATCACCAGCAGCATTCCGTACACACTGAAGAACGCCGAGAACAGCGTGACGATGCCCACGGCGTAGGCACTGCGGCCGAAGAGGCGGACGTCCATCATCGGGTCCCGGTGGTGGTACTCGTACCAGGCGAAGACGGCGCATCCCCCCACGCCCACGGCCAGCAGGGTCACGATCTCGACCGACCCCCACCCGAACTGCTGGCCCTGGATCAGCCCGTAGGCGAGCGCGCCGACCGCCACGACGAAGAGCACCTGACCGCCCATGTCGAACCCGCGGACCCGCTGCTCACGGGACTCGGCGACGTAGCCGGCGGTCAACAGCAGGACGAGTGCCCCGACCGGCACGTTGACCATGAAGACGGCGCGCCATCCGAAGGTCTCGGTCAGTGCGCCCCCGATCACGGGGCCCGAGGCGGTGGCGATGTTCGCCACACCGATCCACAAGCCGATGGCCTGCGCCCGCTCGTCGTCGTCCGGGAAGGCGGCGCTCACCAGCGCCAACGAGGTCACGGTCACGGTGGCCGCGCCGATCCCCTGCACCGTGCGCGCGATCGCCAGCGCGGTGAGCCCGGGGGCCAGTCCCGCGGCCACGGAAGCCAACGTGAACACGGTGACGCTGCCGGCGAACAGGCGCCTCCGGCCGAACCGGTCGGCCGCGGTGGCCCCGGCCATGATGAAGGACGCCATACCGATGGAGTAGGCGGCGACCACCCATTGCAAGCCCGACTCGCCGACGCCGAAGTCCCGCTGGATGTCCGGCAGGGCCACGTTGGCGATCAGAGCGTCGAGGAAGACCATGGAGATGCCGAGCGCGGTCGTGGCGACCGTCATCGTCTGTCTCCTGGTCCACCGTGTCCTGGGGGGACCCTCTCTTTGACGCACCGTCACACACTATGTCCCCGGCCCGGCGCGCACCGGCCGGGACACGGAGGCCCGCGTGGCCGCCCCGGCCTGGCGTGTCCCGGCCGTCGCCGGGGCCTACGAGCCCGCCACCAGGCGGCGTCCGCCCGCGACCACGCCCGCGAGGAGGAGCACGGTACCGACGTGGAACACGGTACGCAGGCCGAAGTGATGGGCGACCAGTCCGCCGAGGACCGTGCCCACGATCGCCCCGCAGCGCACCAGCAGTTTCTGGGTCATGGTCACCCGGCCCAACAGACGGTTGGGCGTCAGGTTCTGGCGCACGGTGGTCGCGTTGACCCGCCAGGCGGTCGCCGACGCGCCGTAGAGCAGGACGAACACCCCGGCCGGCAGCCATGCGTCGACCAGGCCGACGCCCAGTGACGCCACCGCAGCGATGACCAGCGAGCCGAGGAGAAGACGTTCCCTGCCGAACCGGTTCGCCCAGCGCCCCACCAACACGGAGCCGATCAGCGCGCCCAGACCGAACGTCGCCACCAGCAGGCCGAAGCCGGTGTCGCTCAGACCGAGTTCGGTCCGGGCGAACAGGATGCCGATCGCCACCTGCGACATACCGACCATGTCGTAGAGGGCGCTCAGCAGCGTGATCCTCCGCAGCAGGGGCTGCTTCCACAGGGCGCGCAGTCCGTCGGTGAACTGCCGCCGTACCAGGTGCCCGACCGGGCCGGTGGTCTCGGGCGGTCGCTCGGCGCGGAAGCGTCCGCGGATCGAGAAGATGAGTACCGCGGAGCAGAGGAACGACAGCGCGTCGATACCGAACGGCAGGACCGGATGCATATCGAACAGGAGCGCGCCCAGGGGGTTGCCCAGCAGGAGGGTGGCGGTCACCGACCCCCCGGCCAATGCGGCGTTCGCCCGGTCCCGCTCGAGCCGCTGCACGGTCATCGGGACGATTCCGGCCGCCGCCCCGAGATAGAACCTCTGCCCGAGGTCCAACAGCGCGGTGGCGATGCAGATCACGGCCAGCGTCACATGCTCCAGCCCCACCGTCACGGCCAGCCATGCCGCGACCAGGACACGCGCCGAGTCCAAAGCCACCATGATCCGGCGCCGGTCGAAGCGGTCCGCGGTCACCCCGGCGGCCACCATGACCAGGGGCCAGGGGAGCTGGTCGGCCAGAAACACCAGGGCGATCTTGCGGGGGTCCGACGTCAGGTGCGACGCGAGCAGGGGGAGGGCCACGTAGCGCATGCCGTCACCCAGGCCGGAGACGACCACCGAGAACCAGAGCAACCGGAAGTTGCGACTCGGTCCGAGTGGGAGTCTCCAGCGCACGGATCACGCTCCTGGGATCGGCTGTGAGTTCGTGTCACTCTAAGTGGTCACCCGGGAAGGATCCCGGAGGTTGCTCCCCCGGCCCGGCTCCTCGCCCCCGGGGCGGACGGGTCACGCCAGGGGGACACAGCCGGTGCCGCTGTCGTCCGCCGCGATGAGGCACCGTGGGTGACGGCGAAGTCCAGGGGCAGGACACTCAGTTCGGTGTCCCGTCTGGAGGCACCCGCGCGAAGGCCCGCGCTGCTACGACCGGGCCCGGGGGCCACATCGGCGTCGACGGACACCGCCACCTGCTCTCGCCGCCGCAACCACACCGGGCGGCGGAAGACGCCGCCGTCGTCCCGCCCAGGAACACCACCCTCTCTCCGCGGCCCAAGCTGTGACGCTTCGTCACCTACGTCCGGCCGGCATGAGGGGATACTGCCCGACTTTTCGTTTAGTGCTCATTGAGTTTCTTATCTCGAGCCTACGCCCGTGCGATGCGCGTCACTTTCCTCCATCGCCGTGCGTGCACCATATGTTCTCTTTGGCTTACCGGTTATTCCGGGGGGAGTTGCAATGGGGCCTACGGAACCCGTTAGGATCACGGCATGATTACGGCGCGGTCGCCCATCGGTGTGCCACGGGCCGGGAACTCCCGCGGTCCGCTGCACATGCTCTGGCTGGCCCTGCTCATCGTGGGGCTGGTGTACGCGCACGGCGTGAGCACCGAGAGCGCCGCCCATCACCTCTCCAACGGCACTTCCTTCTCGGTGTCGATGTCGCATCTCGCGCTCGACGGTCCTGCTGCTCCCCTGGGGGAGCCGTCGCCGGCGGCAGGGGGCGAGGAGCGTGACAGCGCCCCCCACCCGGCCGAGGACTGCATGCCCGTGCAGCCGCAGCAGGGCGCACCCTTGCACACTCCCTGTGTGAGCGTGTCGGGTCACACCGCGCTCGCGGACCACGCGCAGTACCGGTCCCTCCTGGCCGAAGGCCGGGGAGGAGGCCTGCCCCCGGCAGGCGCGAGAACGACGGCGATCCTGCGGACCTAGGACTCGGATCCCCCTCGAGCCGTTCGGCGGACGGTTGAACCACGTGGCCGATACGGGTCCCGCGGCACGCCCGATGAATTCGGGCCGACCGTCCCCGTAAGGTCCACGAAATTCGAACGGGCCACCGGCGGCATTCCCTGAGTGACCGATCTCTGTCCCTGCTTCCTTCTCTCCAGGGCCTTTTCGAGAAGGAAGGTCCACGGAGGAACTGTGTCGTTCCACCCACTCGAAACCCTCGGTGCCACCGGCGCTCGAATGCGCGCCGTCCTCATCGCCTGCGTTCTCGCCGCTCTGGCGATCGTCGCCGTCACCTGCGCCGACCATTGTCATGCTCACGAAGAAGGCCACGCCCACACCGAGACCGCGACGCTGACGCAGAAAACGCCTGCCGCCGACGCACTCACCGACAACCGGCCGGCGCTGCCCCATCCCGCGGAAGTGTGCCTTGCAACGGCCCCGACCTCGAGGGCGGGGCAGGAAACGCCCTCGCTCAGGGCGGCAGCCGACGCTCCTGCCCTCGTGACCTTCGTCGGCGCCCTCGGTGCGGCGCCTCCGGTTGCTCAGCGGTCTCGGTCCGGACAGCACGCCGTACCCAGTGGTCGCCGCATGCTCGCCAACGTCTGCTGCTGGCGGATCTAGAACTCGTCCGTGCGGCCGGGACGACCGGCCGCCGCCCGACGCTGCCCTCCTCGAGCAGGACTCTGCCCGGTGAGCACGGCAGGCGAGATGCGACCCGATCAGCCATCTACGAACGAGAGCTCACAGATGTCCACTCCCGCTCAAGCTGCGACCACACCCCCCACGCGCAACGCCCTGTCCGGACTCGTCGGCAACACGCCCCTGCTCCGGGTGGCGGAGCCCTTCACCCAGGACGGACGCGGCTTCTGGGCCAAGCTCGAAGGCTTCAACCCCGGCGGCATCAAGGACCGTCCCGCGCTTCACATGGTCGAGCGCGCCCGTGCCCGGGGCGAACTGCGACCGGGCGCAAGGATCATCGAATCCACCAGCGGCACCCTCGGTCTCGGGCTCGCGCTGGCCGGCATGGTTCACGGCCACCCGGTCACCCTCGTCACCGACCCCGGACTGGAGATGTCGATGACGCGGCTGCTGGCCGCGTACGGGGCGCAGGTCAACCTCGTGTCCGAGCCCCATCCCACCGGGGGCTGGCAGGAAGCCCGACGCGAGCGCGTGAAACAGCTGATGGCCCAACACCCCGGCTCCTGGTGCCCCGACCAGTACAACAACCCGGACAACACCACCGCCTACACCCCACTCGCCCTGGAACTCGCCGCCGATCTCGGCCACATCGACGTGCTCGTGTGCAGCGTGGGCACCGGCGGTCACTCCGCGGGCGTCTCACGCGTCCTGCGCCAGCTGTACCCCGGACTGACGGTCGTCGGCGTGGACACCGTCGGATCGACGATCTTCGGACAGCCCGCCCGGCCACGGCTGATGCGCGGCCTCGGCTCGAGCATCTACCCCCGCAATGTCGCCTACGGCAACTTCGACGAGATCCACTGGGTCGCTCCGGCGGAAGCGGTGTGGACCTGCCGGCAGCTCGCCGCCTCCCACTACGCGACCGGAGGCTGGAGCGTGGGCGCGGTCGCCCTGGTGGCCGGATGGCTTGCACGCACGCTGTCGGGGGACGCGCGGATCGCGGCCGTCTTCCCCGACGGCCCCCAGCGCTACCTGGGCACCGTGTACGACGACGACTACTGCGCCGCGCACGGCCTTCTCGAAGGCCCGCCACCCCTGGAGCCGGAAGTCGTCGGGCGGGCGGACGAGAAGGAATTCTCCCGCTGGACCCGCTGCACGACGGTCGTGGATCCCCTGACGCTGCCGGCCGGCCCCGCGCATACGAAAGACGTCCTTCCGGCCCATGCGTCCATCGCGCAGGACGAGGCAGAGGACGAGCGACAGTGAAGGGCACCCTCGCACAGGTCCGTTCCTACGAACGGAGCGTCCAGCTGTTGATGGTGAATCAGTTCACCATCAACCTCGGCTTCTACATGCTGATGCCGTACCTCGCCACTCACCTGTCCGGGACGCTCGGGCTGGCCGGATGGATCGTGGGCCTCGTCCTGGGGGTACGGAACTTCAGCCAGCAGGGCATGTTCCTGGTCGGCGGCACCCTCGCCGACCGGTTCGGCTACAAGCCGCTGATCGTGGCCGGCTGTGTCCTGCGCACCGTCGGTTTCGCCACCCTCGGCCTCGTGGACTCCCTGCCCGCCCTCCTGGCCGCCTCCGCAGCGACCGGCCTGGCGGGAGCACTGTTCAACCCGGCCGTCCGCGCCTACCTCGCCGCAGACGCCGGGGAACGGCGTGTCGAAGCCTTCGCGCTGTTCAATGTGTTCTACCAGGCGGGCATCCTGCTCGGCCCGCTCGTCGGCATGGTGCTGACCGGCGTCGACTTCCGGGTCACATGCCTGGTCGCGGCCGGAATCTTCGCGCTGCTCAGTGCCGTGCAGATCCGCAGCCTGCCCGCACGTCGGGCGGATGAGGCGAAACGGACGAGCGGCGGGCGGGGCGTGCTCTCCCAGTGGCGTGGAATTCTGGCCAACCGCCCCTTCCTGCTGTTCTCCGCAGCCATGATCGGCTCCTACGTCCTGTCCTTCCAGGTCTATCTGGCGCTGCCCCTCGAAGTGCGGCGGCTGGGCGGACAGGGCGCGTTCGGTACGGGCGCGGTCGCGGTGCTCTTCGCCGTCTCCGGCCTGAGCACGATCCTCCTCCAGACGAAGGTCACCGCATGGTGCAAAGCCCGGATGGCACCCGGCCAAGCACTCACCTGTGGATTGCTCACCATGGGCGCCGCGTTCGTCCCTCTGGTGCTCGCCACCGCCGTGCCCGTACCCGAAGGCGGGCCGGCCCTGTGGTTGCTCGCCACGGTGCCGCCGACCCTTGCCGCGCTGCTGCTCGCCCTCGGCACGATGATCGCGTATCCGTTCGAGATGGACACCATCGTCCGCCTCTCCGGTGACCGGCTCGTCGCCACCCACTACGGGCTCTACAACACCATCTGCGGTATCGGCATAACACTGGGCAACCTGCTCACGGGAGCCGCGCTGGACGCGGCCCGCGCGGCCGGCATGTCGGCTCTGCCGTGGATCTCCCTGCTCGCCCTCGGTCTGGTCTGTGCCGCAGCCCTGTACGGGCTGCACCGCACCGATCGGCTCTCACCGCCCGTGCGCGAAGCGCACGCCGAACCGGCAACAGCCTGACGAACCAGCCCTGCCGAGAGGGGCAGGCACCCGATGCCCGCCCCTCCTCGGCCGCGTCCGCTTCCCCCAGGAGCCCCCATGCCCACTCCCGCCCAGCCGTCCGTCCCCGGGGTGCGGCTCCGGCCATTCCGAGCCGTCCGCTACAACCCCGCGACCGCAGGGGATCTGGCCCACGTCCTCTGCCCGCCCCACGACGACGTCGGCCCCTCCCGTGCCCGTGCACCGCGCCACCGTCGCCACCACCTGGCGCGGCTCGTGTACTCGCCGGATCCCGGGACCGCCGCCAGGCAGCGGTTGGAGCGCTGGATGCACCGCGGCATCCTCGTCCGCGACCAGCGCCCCGCCTTCTACGTCTACCAGCAACACCTCGGCGCGAAGATCCTGTTCCGCGGCGTCATCGGCGAACTCGACCTGCCGACCGCCACCCCTGCCGCAGTTCTTCCCCACGAGGACGTCCAGGCCCACGTGGTCGGGCAGCGAGCAGCCCACATGCAAGGTCTGCGAGCACAGCTCGAACCGCTGCTGCTCACCTACCGTGCCCCGGGGTCCCCGGCACCGGCCGCCATGGACGACATCACCCGACGCCCGCCACTGGCCACCGCCCGCATCGGCCTGATCACGCACACCGTCTGGGCCTGCACCGACCCCCGTGAACAGGCCGCCGTAGGCCGTCATCTGGGCGGCGCCGGCGCGCTCATCGCCGACGGCCATCATCGCTACGCGGCCTGCCTCCGGCTCAACGACCAGCACCCGGGCGGACCGTGGGCACGAAGCCTGGCGCTGCTGGTGGACCAGACGGCGCACCCGCTCCAACTGAAGGCGATCCATCGGGTCGTCCCCGGCCTGGAACCCGACAAGGCCGTCGCCGCGGCCGCGGAGGCGATGCGCGTACGCCCACTGCCCGAGGGAGTCCGGCGCCCGATGCCCGGCGAACTTCTCATCACCGCAGAAGGCAAGGCCTGGAGCCTCACCGCCCCAGACCCGCGATCCCTCGACGAGGCACTTGAGGGGCGGCCCGCCGAATGGCGGGATGTGCCCACCGCCGTGTCGGACCACCTCCTGATGGACCTGACCTGGTCGGTACTCGACCTCCCCGGAGGCGTACACCACGTGCACGACACGCGTCAGGCCGTTGCCTCCACGGCGACACCAGGCAGCGGAATCGCCGTCCTGCTACCCGCGGTCAGAGAGGAAACCGTCCGCACGCTCGCCGCTGCGGGCGTACTACTGCCCCACAAAACCACCTCATTCGGCCCCAAACCAACCACCGGACTCGCCCTGCGCGTCCTCGACGCCCCCTGATCCCCGGTCGGCCGGGTTGGTTCTCAGTCCGCCGGCCGGATCGTGCCGGGGGTTTCCGGTCCGGTGCGTGGCGGGTCCTGGATGCGGTGGCGACGCCATTCGCGCGGAGTGACACCGTAGGCCGCCCGGAACCGGCGGGTGAAGTGGCTGGGGCTGGTGAATCCGCAGCGTGCCGCCACGGCCGACACGGGGAGGCCGGCGTGCCGCGGTGAGGTCAACAGGCGGCAGGCCGCCTCGAGGCGCTCGGAGATGACCCACTGCTCGAGTCCGATGCCTGCCCTGCCGAGGATCGCGTACAGCTGGCGTCTGGAGATGCAGTGTGCGCGTGCGATGCGGTCCGGAGTGAGTTCGGGGTCGGTCAGGTGTCGGCGTGTGTAGGCCAGGATCCGGTGGGCCAGGGAGTCGTCCATGGCCGCCCGGACGCGCCGGTCGTCTTCGTCGTGCGCCGCCGAGGTCAGCAGGGCCCGCACCAGATCGGTCGTGGCGTTGCCGAGGGCGGCGGCGCCCGGGTCCGTCTCCAGGCGTCCGGGGTCCCGGCGGAGGGAGCGCAGGTGTGCCAGGACCAGGTCGTGCATCGGACTGGTCCGCAGCCGCACGGATGCCCTGACGACGGTGTCCACCGGCACCCCGAGGTGGACCATGTCGATGGTGACGGCCCAGGAGGCCCCTTCCCCGGACCAGCCGTAGCGGCGGGGGGCGAGCTCGTGGAAGACGGCGATGTCGTCCGGACCCAGGACGTATCGCTCGCCCGCGTTCTCGGCCCGGTGGACGCCCGTGGTCTGGAGAGAGACAGAGACCACGGGGCGGTCGCGGTGCCGTCGCACGTGCCTCGCGGTCCGCCGGACCTCCATCCCCGTGCTGCGGACGTCGAAGAGGTCCAGCGAGCCCACCCGCCACGTCTCGAACCGGGCCCGGATCCCGGTTTCGGGTGAGTCGTGCACGACGTCGTTCGGTACGGAGGAGTCGTTCATCGCGTGGTGGAACGCGTCCACCCGGTCCTCCGGCGCGAAGGTGTCCAGATCCAAGAGCAGCACGAAGTCCCGCCTCCACCAGTCCCGTTGAATGTCGTCGGCGTCATCGTGGGGCAGGTGCGGGCCGTCCTGAACAGGTTCTGCACGCAGGGGCCAGATCCGTGCACCCAGAGGCGACCCGCCCCGCTCGATCGCGTCTACCTTTCGGAACGGCTCCCGCAGTTGCGGTGCGGGAGCCGTGTCCGGCGGCGTACTCGCCACCGCGACGCGCCCGTACCGAGTGAGAGGCCGGATCATGTCCGACCAGAATCCGTTCACGCCAGTCCGCCCCGTCCTGGAGCCGGCCGCGGCGGATTTCGCCCAGGCGACAGCCGAGCCGCCGTTCCTCTTCCAGATGCCGCCGGTCGAGGGCCGCAAGGCCGTCGACGAGGTGCAGTCCGGCCCGGTCGACCTGCCGGCCGTGGACGAGGGTTGGGTGACCGTGTCCGGTGGTCCCACCGGTGAGGTCCGGGCCCGCGTCGTGCGCCCTGCCGGTGCCGTGGACCGGCTCCCGGTCATCGTCTACATCCACGGCGCGGGCTGGGTGTTCGGCAACGCCCGCACCCATGACCGTCTGGTGCGCGAACTCGCCGTCGGCGCCGGCGCGGCCGTGGTGTTCCCCGAGTATGATCTGTCCCCCGAACACCGCTACCCGGTGGCCGTCGAGCAGAACTGGACCGTCGCCCGCTGGATCGTCACCGACGGCGCCGCCCACGGCCTGGACGCGTCCCGGATCGCCGTGGCCGGTGACTCGGTCGGCGGCAACATGAGCGCCGCCCTGACCCTGATGGCCAAGGAGCGCGGCGGCCTGCCGCTGCTCCAGCAGGTGCTCTTCTACCCGGTCACCGACGCCTCCTTCGGCACCGGCTCCTACCACCAGTTCGCCGAGGGCTACTTCCTGCGCCGGGACGCCATGCGGTGGTTCTGGGACCAGTACACGACCGACGAGACCGAGCGGGCCCAGGTGACAGCCTCCCCGCTGCGGGCCACCACCGAGCAACTCGCCGGCCTGCCCCCGGCCCTGGTCGTCACTGCCGAGGCCGACGTGCTGCGCGACGAGGGCGAGGCGTACGCCAACAAGCTGCGCGCCGCCGGAGTGCCCGTCACCGCCGTCCGCTACCAGGGGATCATTCACGACTTCGTGATGCTCAACGCCCTGCGCGGCACCCACGCCGCGCAGTCCGCCATCGACCTGGCCGTCGGCACGCTCCGGCGAGCACTGGCCGATGCCTGAGGCGACGGCGGATCCGGCCGCCGGAGACGATCCGCTCGGCGGCGGCCGGCGCTTCGAGCCCGACCTGCGCCGGATGGCCCGGATCAACCTGCGCCCCATCGCCTCGCCCATGCCGCTGGGCTTCTACACCGTGGCCATCGCCTCGGTGATCGTCGGATGCTTCCAGTTGGGTGTATTCGAGGAGGACGCCCACCGGGCCGTGGGCCTGGCGATCCTACCCGCGTTCGTACTGCAACTGCTGGTGGGCTGGTTCGCGTTCGGCGCCCGTGACGTGCTGGCTGCCACGCTGATGGCCTGCTTCTCCGGCCTGTGGCTGGCGTCCTCACTGACCCTTGCGCTGGATCCGCCGGGCGGGATGCGCGTACTGGGCGTGCTCAACGCCGTGTTCGCCCTGTTCGCGTTGCTGATGGCTTCGGTGGCGGGCCGCAAGCGCGCCCTGTGGCTGGTGCTGTGCACCGCCGTGCCCCGGTTCGCCGTGGCGGCGCTCGCCAATCTCACCGGCGCTTCGTGGCTGGGCACCGTCTCCGGGCTGCTCGGGCTGCTGCTGGCGGCCGTCGCCCTGTACACGGCCTTCGCGCTGATGCTGGAGGACATGCGCGGCGAGCAGGTCCTGCCCATCGGCCGCAGCGGCCCCGCCCACCGCGCCGTCGAGGGGGACCTGTCCGTGCAACTACGCGACCTCGAACGCCAGGCCGGCGTACGGCGCACGCTCTGACCTGGACGTCCGACGCCGAGGGCCGCATCGGACGCTCGGCACCCGACCTCCGACGTCATGACCGAATCGAAAGCGAGCACCATGACCAGCATGCCCGTCGGCGGGATCTCGGCCGCCCACGGTTCACCTGACGGGGGATACGCCGAACTCGTCCTGCGCAACGGGAAGATACACACGCAGGACAGCGCCCGGCCCGCCGCGACGGCGCTCGCCGTCCGCGACGGCCGGATCACCGCTCTCGGCGACGACGGCGACATCGCCGGTCTCGTCGGACCCGGCACAAGGGTCGTGGACGCCCTCGGCCGCCGGGTCGTCCCCGGGCTCAACGACTCCCACCTGCACGTCATCCGCGGCGGCCTGAACTACGTGCTGGAGCTGCGCTGGGACGGAGTTCCGTCGCTGCGCCAAGCCCTGGCCATGCTCCGCGAGCAGGCCGGGCGTACTCCGAGGGGCCAGTGGATCCGTGTCGTGGGCGGCTGGACGGCGGACCAGTTCGCCGAACGTCGGATGCCGACGCCGGCCGAACTGACCGCCGCCGCACCGGACACCCCGGTGTTCGTACTGCACCTCTATCAGTCCGCGATCCTCAACCGCGCCGCCGTACGCGCCGCCGGGTTCACCCGGGGCACCCCGGACCCCAAGGGCGGGCAGATCGTCCGGGACCGCACCGGCCACCCCAACGGCCTGCTGCTGGCTTCCCCCAGCGCTCTCGTCCTGTACTCCACGCTGGCCAAGGCGCCGACCCTCGACGAGAGCGACAAGAAGGTCTCCACCCGGCACTTCCTGCACGAGCTGAACCGATTCGGCCTCACCTCCGCCGTGGACGCGGCGGGCGGGTTCCAGAACTTCCCCGAGAACTACGCCACCGTCACCGAACTGGCCCGGTCCGGCGAGCTCAGCGTACGCATCGGCTACCACCTCTTCCCGCAGACCGCAGGCCAGGAACTGGCAGACCTGCGCCGCTGGATCGAGACCGTCCGCCCCGGCGACGGCGACGCCTGGCTGCGCCTCAACGGCGCGGGGGAGAACCTGACCTGGGCTGCCGCCGACTTCGAGAACTTCTCCGAGCTGCGGCCGGAGCTCACGGACGGCTACGAGGACGAGTTCGAGCAGGCGGTGCGGCTGCTGACCGAGCACGGCTGGGACTTCCGGCTGCACGCCACCTACGACGAGACCATCCGCCGGGACCTGGCCGTCTTCGAGAAGCTCGCCGCTGAGGGGCTCTTCCCGGCGGGCCGGCGCTGGCTGTTCGACCACGCGGAGACCGTGTCGCCGGACAGCCTGGACCGGATCGCCGCGCTCGGCGGCGGGATCTCGGTCCAGAACCGGATGTCCTTCCAGGGCCGAGCCTTCGCCGAACGGTACGGCGCACCGGCCGCCGGCACGGCCCCGCCGATCGCGGACATGCTGCGCGCCGGAATCCCCCTCGCCGCCGGTACCGACGCCACTCGCGTCTCCTCGTACAACCCGTGGGTCGCCCTGCACTGGCTGGTCACCGGCCGCACCGTGGGCAACCTGGAGCTCCGCCCCGCCGAGCAACTCGTCTCCCGCGAACAAGCCCTGGAGCTGTACACGGTGGGCGGGGCACGGCTCACCGGGGAGGAGACGGACAAGGGAGTCCTCGCGGAAGGGCGGTTCGCTGATTTCGCGGTCCTCTCGCACGACTACCTCACCGTCCCGGCCGGGGACATCCCGCACATCGAGTCCGTCCTCACCGTGACCGGCGGGCGGATCGTGTACGCCGCGGACACCTACGAGGGCCTGGACGAGGCGCTGCCGCCCCTAAGCCCGCCCTGGAGCCCGATCGCCCACTACGGCGGCTACCAGGCCACGATGCCGCCCTCCGCGGCCGGGGCCCGCCAGGCCGACCTGCTGGCCGAGGCCGCCGCCGAATCCGAACGGCACCGTCAGTGGCGCGTCGCCCGCGGATTCGCCCCCGAGGAGCCGTCACCGGCCTTCGACCCCTGCTTCGTGCTCTGAGCCGACGACTTCCTGTCCTCGTTGCCGACCACCATCGGAAGGAATCCCCTCATGACCGACTTCGTCCTCGACCTCGACGCCGTCCAGGCCGCCCCGAGCCCGGACCTGCTCACCCCCGACAACGCGATGATGCTGTTCGTCGACCACCAGCCGCAGATGTTCTTCGGCGCCGGCAGCACCGACCGGGTATCCGTCATCAACGCCACCGTGGGCCTGGCCAAGGCCGCCAAGGTCTTCGACGTCCCGGTCGTCCTGTCCACCGTCGCGGCCGAGTCGTTCTCCGGGCCGCTCCTGCCGCAACTGCGCGATGTATTCCCCAAGCACGAGGTAGTCGACCGCACCTCCATGAACGCCTGGGAGGACCCTGCCCTGGTCGAGGCCGTCAAGGCCACCGGCCGCAGCAAGGTCATCCTGTCCGGGCTGTGGACAGAGGTCTGCCTCGTCCTGCCCGCCCTCTCCGCCCTCAACCAGGGCTACGAGGTGTACGTCGTCGCCGATGCCTCCGCTGGCGTGACCCCGGCGGCCCACGAGCACGCCATGCAACGGATGACGGCCGCCGGCGCCGTGCCCGTCACCTGGCTGCAGGTGCTGCTGGAGCTCCAGCGTGACTGGGCCCGTACCGACACGTACGCCGCGACCACCGACGTTGTCAAGGAGCACGGCGGCGCCTACGGGCTGGGCGTGGTGTACGCCCACACCATGATCGACCCGCACGCCGCGGGCTGAGCGACGGGACCGACATCATGGACACCGGTCTGCTGATCCTCCGCCTGATGGCGGGCCTTCTGATAGCCGGACACGGCGTGCAGAAGGTCAGCTTCCGACTGGGCGGCAGCGGCCTGGCCGGCGGGATCGAGGAGTTCCGGCACGACGGCTTCCGCGGCGGGTCGCTCACCGCCCTCGCCGCGGGAGCCGGCCAGATCTGCTCCGGCCTGCTACTCGCCGCCGGGGCCGTGACCCCGCTCGCCGCCGCCGGGGCGATCGGCGTGATGACCGTCGCCCTCACCGTCAAGTGGCCCAACGGCCTGTGGGTGCAGAGGGACGGCTACGAATACCCGCTCGTCCTCATCACCGTTGCAGCGGCCCTGGCCTTCACCGGCCCCGGGCGTCTCTCCGCCGACCGGGCCCTGGACCTGCTGCCCTGGCCCGCCTGGTGGCCGGTCACAGCCGTTGTCGTGGGAACGGCCGCCGGACTGGCCACCCGGGCCCTGCTGCACCGCCCCGCCCCGCCCGGCCCCGAAGCCCCCTCCGGAGGAGTCCACTCCCGATGACCACGCACCCCACCCCCTCCCGGCGCGCCGCCCCGCTGCACGGTCGGCCCGATGCCGTCGTCTCGTTGATCCGTGCCGCCGCCCGGAGCGTCTGACACCCCGTCCACCCCGCAAGGGAGCCCACATGAGCACACCGTCGCCCAGCGCCCCGTACGCCCGCGACCTCGCGCAGATCGAGGCCGCGAACGCCTCCGGCCGGATCCCCGTCGTCTTCGTCCACGGCCTGTGGCTGCTGCCCACGAGTTGGGAGCGATGGGCCGCCGTCTTCGAGGAGGCCGGCTTCGCGCCCGTACTGCCGGGCTGGCCCGACGACCCCGCGACGGTCCGCGAGGCCAACGCCCACCCGGAGGTGTTCGCGGGCAAGAGCGTCGGACAGGTCGCCGACCACTTCTGCGACCTGATCGGCAAGCTGGACCGCAAGCCCGTCGTCGTCGGGCACTCCTTCGGCGGCCTGATCACCCAGATCACCGCCGGACGCGGCCTGTCCCGGGCGTCCGTCGCCATCGACCCGGCCCCCTTCCGCGGGGTACTGCCCCTGCCGCTGTCCTCGCTGCGGGCCGCCGGCGCCGTCCTCGCGAACCCGGCCAACTACCACCGGGCCGTACCGCTGACCTACGAGCAGTTCCGCTACTCATTCGCCAACGCCGTGAGCGAGGAGGAGGCCCGCGAGCTGTACGACGCCTTCGCCGTCCCCGCCCCTGGAGAACCCCTTTTCCAGGCCGCCGCCGCCAACCTCAACCCCTGGACCGAGGCGGCGGTGGACACCACCGCCGCCGACCGCGGCCCGCTACTGATCATCTCCGGGGAGAAGGACCACACCGTCCCCTGGGCCATCGCCAACGCCTCCTACAAGAAGCAGGCGCACAACGAGCACGCCGTCACGGAGATCACCGAGATCCCCGGCCGCGGTCACTCCCTCACCATCGATCGCGGCTGGCGCGACGTCGCGGACACGGCCCTTGCCTTCCTCCGGCGGTTCGCCGACCCCGCCGCCTGAGCCGGCCGCCCGTAGCGCGGGCGTCGTCACTCGCACGCACTCACCCACCGAACAAGGAATTCCGTATGCCCGACCCCTTCCCGTCCCATGTCGACCTGATCCGGCGGGGATCCCGCCGGATCACCGGTCTCCTCCTCGCCCTCGCCCTGTCGGTCGGGATGCTGAGTGCGGCCGCGTCCACCGCGCACGCCGACCCCGACCGGCCGCTCACCGTGGTCGACTGGGACATCACCGGTCTCGAGAACGGCGGCCAGGGTCAGCACGACCGGTACTGGAACATGATCGACCGGATGCACCGGATCAGCGGCCACGACTTCTACCGGGTCCTGGACGAGACCACGACCACCCACAACCAGCTGATCCAGGTCCGGGTGAACCACGCCGGCCGGCACGTGGTGTCCCTGTACTTCTGGGCCAACACCCTCTACCTGGCCGGGTTCTACCAGCCCGGGCAGGCCAACGGCACCGGGAACCGCCACTACGTGTTCCCAGACGGCTACGTCGACGCCTTCAACGGTGTGCTGGGCGTCCGGGCCGAGACCCTCCCCTGGAACGGCAGTTATGCCAACCTCCCGAACGGCGGACTCCGTGACCAGCGGCGGCTCAGCCCGCAGAACCTCCAGAACGCGCTCCTGACGCTCGGCAACGCGCAGCAGCTCCTCGGCTCGGGGCACGGCCAGCACACGGTCGGCTCCTATCTCGTGGACATCATCGGTGCGACCGCCGAAGCGGCCCGCTTCGGGTACCTGTTCGACATCGTCAGAGGGAACATCAGGAACCACACGTCGAACCCGATCGGCCGCTTCGGCGCGGCCCTCCAGACCAGCTGGGGGCAGCTCTCCACCTGGGTGTACGCGCGGCTCAACGATCCCACGGGGGGAGGTTTCACCATCGGGGGAGCTGGCTACAGCAGGTACTACCCGACGGTCGCAGCACTCATCGCGGACCTGGGCTACATCGAGCTCAACGGCCACAAACGCCGTCGCTGAACCGGCGACCGCGGGGTGGCACCGGGATCCCCGATCCGCGCCCGCTATCCGGCGGCGGGCAGAGGGTCCCGGGCCGCCGCGCAGGAATCGCGCCAGGCCCGCGGCGACATCCCGTACCGACTCCGGAACACACGGCTGAAGTGGCTCGCGCTGACGAAACCCCAACGGCCGGCGATGACCGCGACCGCGTCGCCGCGGCCGGGCCGTGCGAGTTCCCGGGCCGCCTCCGCCAGCCTGCGCTCCCTGATCCATCCGCCGACCGTCACTCCTTCCTGCGAGAACAGCCAGTGCACGTGGCGGACCGAGACATGGTGTGCGGCGGCGATCGAACCAGGTGAGAGCTCCGGGTCCGACAGGTGCAGGCTGATGTGAGTGCGGATCCGGGACGCCAGGTCCCGGGTCGCCGCCGTACCGCCCTGAGTGCCCGTGCCCGCCAGGCGGCCGGATTCCGTGGCTGCGGACGCCGTCGGTGTGCGAACACCGACGGCGTGCTCGGCGATCAGCGTGCCCAGCATGTCGGCAACGTGCCCGGCCATGCGGTCCCGGACGGATCCGGGCCAGTGCGCTGCGGACCGGGCGACGGCGGACAGGAAGGGGGAGGCCACCGCGCTCAGACCTGCCGGGGGGCGGACCGGGGCCGCCAGTACGGACGAGACGTCGCCCTGAGGTACGGGGAGCACGAGGCGCGGGAGCCTCAGCAGGTGGACCCGAGAAGGTTCGGGGAACGTGAGCGTGAGCCCGCCGCAGGCGGCGAAGAGGGCCGTGTCGCCCGGTTCCAGAAGCGTCCGCCTTCCGTTCTGCGACAGCAGCCCGCTGCCCGAGGCCAGGACCAGCACGAAAGCGTGCCTGCGGTCCCGGTCGGCCGGGCGGCCGCCGACCCGGATCCGGTGCGGTGAGGCGTCGAGGGTGCAGGTCCGCACGTACCCGCAGTCGCCGGGCGCGATCTCGCCCGTGAACCGTTCGGGTTCCTCCAGGTGCACTGCCACCGGTCCCAGCACGTGGCCGACCTCTTCGGCCCACCACCCGGCTCGACCCGCCGACGTCCCGGACGCGATGCCGAACCGCTGGGCGGGTCTCCCGGGCGGAGCAGCCCGCCGCCGTTGTGGACGGTGCTCGGACTCTCCGTCGTTCCGGAGGAGGGGGGCGGGGGCTGCGACGATCGCGCCTGTGTTCGCGTGCATACCGGGAGCGTGCTGGGGAGCACCCGGCTTCGAATCCAGGAGAGTCCCCAGTGGTCAGCCGATCTCCCCAGCCGTTTCGGAGGTCCGCCCCGGCAAGGCTCATCCGTACCCAGGGATTCGGGCCCGATCACCTGCCCCTGCCCTCCGTGTCGGCGCGCCGTGAGTATCCTCATCTCGTGATCTTGAGGGGGCGGGAGTCGGAACAGGGCCTGCTGAACGGGCTGATGGACGATGCCCGCGCCGGCCTCAGTGGGGCGCTCGTGCTGCGGGGTGACGCCGGCATGGGCAAGACCGCCCTGCTGGACCACGCGGTGGCGTCCGCATCCGGCATGCGCGTCACCAGGGTCGCGGGCATCGAGGCCGAGCAGGAACTCGGCTTCGCGGCGGTGCACCGCGTGCTGCTGCCGTTCCTCGGCCGCCGGGCGGACCTGCCCGAACCCCAGCGCGCCGCGCTCGAAACCGCGTTCGGCATGGTCGGCGGTCCGGCGCCCGACCGCTTCCTGGTGGGGCTCGCCGTGCTCACACTCCTGGCGCGGTCCGCTCGCGACCGGCCGTTGCTGCTGGTCTGCGACGACGCCCACTGGGTGGACCGCGAGTCGCTCGATGTCCTCGCCTTCGTGGCGCGCCGCCTCCACGCCGACGGCATCGTCGCCCTCTTCGCCGTACGCGACGAGGCCGAGGCCCTGCCGCCGCTGGCAGGGCTACCCGGACTCCGGCTCGGTCGGCTGCCGGAAGCCGACGCCCTGGCCCTGCTCATGGACCACATCGGCGCGGCTCCGGTCGACCAGGTCGTGGTCGAACAGATCATCGCCGCCGCGGCGGGCAACCCTCTGGCCCTGCGCGAGCTGTCCCAGGGACCCGCTCTGGCAGAGCCGGGCTTCGGCGAGCCGCCGGCCATCGGACGTCGGCTGGAGGCCCGTTTCCTGCAACGTGTCCGCGATCTGCCGGCCGAGTCCCGCACAGTGCTGCTGGTACTGGCCGCCGACGCCACCGGCGACCGGTACCTCGTCAGGAGAGCGGTCCGGCACCTGCTGGGGGCCGAAGGACAGTCCATGGCCGAGGCGTTCGAGCAGGTCGAACGGGAAGAACTCGTGACCCGCCACCCGGTACCCGGCACCTCCCCGTTCCGGCACCCGCTGATCCGCTCGGCCGTCTACAGCGGTGCGTCTCGGGCCGAACGCCGCTCCGCGCACGCCGCCCTCGCCGCAGTGACCGACGTACACACCGATCCCGAACGGCACGCCTGGCACGCGGCCGCCGCCGCGGAAGGCGCCGACGAACCCGTGGCATCCGCCCTGCAGCACTGCGCCGAGCGGGCCAGGAACACCGGCGGGTACCTGGCCCAGGCCGCCTTCCTCCAGCGCTCTGCGGAGCTCACCGAGGACCCCGCCCGGCGCACCGCGCGGCTGCTGGAGGCATGCGCGGCCGCGCTCACGGCTGGGGCTCCCCACCGGGCCGAGGAACTCCTGCGGCTCCTGCCCGCCCCCGGCCCTGCGGCACCTCTCCTCGGCGCGCATGCCGACCGGCTGCGCGGACTGGCCCGCCTGATGCTGGGCCGGGAGGGAGCCGTACGCCTCCTGCTCGACGCCGCCCTCGTCCTCGCGCGGCACGAACCGGCGGCCGGACGCGACGCGCTGCTGGAAGCCGTCGATGCCGCGATGGTCGTTCCACGGACCGGATCCGACGCGAAAGCCCTCGAGGTTGCCTCCGCCGCACTCATCACCTCCGCCCGTCTCCCGGGCCCGACGGATGCGGACGCCACTGTGCCGGATCTGCTCCTGGCCGGTCACGCCCGCTTGGTCGCCGCCGGTCACCAGGAGGCCGCGCCGACCCTCCGGGCTGCGCTGGCCGCGATGAGACAGCCCGGAGCGGAGGAGCGGGGGGCGGTCCGCTGGAGCCTGCTCGGGATGGTTGCCGCGGTCGAGATGTGGGACATCGACGCACTCGGGGAGTGCGGCAGGCGCTACGCGGATGCCGCCCGCCGTCACGGTGCCCTGCGCATGCTCCAGATCAGCGCGCACGCCAACGCGACCTCGGAGGTCTTCCGTGGCAATCTGGGCACTGCCGAGTCGCATTTCGCGGAATTCAAGGACATCGCGGACGCGACCGGTGCCGACCCCCGGTTCTCCCATCCCACCGACGTCATGCTCCACGCCTGGCGCGGTGACGAGGCCGCAACCCTGTCGGCCGTGCAGGCACAGCGGGAGCTCTACCCCGAGCTGCCCGGCGGGATACAGGTGCAACTGGCCCGTGCCGCGTCGGTCGTACTGGAGCTGGGCCGACGCCGCTACCCCCAGGCCCAGGCGGCAGCCCAGGCCGTTCTCGACGACCCGCCGCCGCACTGTGGGGGACTCACCCTGCCCGGCCTGGTCGAGGCCGCCGTCCGCAACGGCGATCCGGACGTCGCCCGGCGGGCCTTGCGCATCCTCGCCGAGCGGGCCACCGCCAGCGGCACCCCCTGGGCCCTCGGCCTACTGGCCCGTAGCCGTGCCCTACTAGCCCGGGACACCGAGGCGGAGGACCTCTTCCAGGAGGCAACCGCCCTCCTGGAGCCGACGCCACTGCGCACCGAGAGAGCGCACACGGCTCTCCTGTACGGGGAGTGGCTGCGCCGACAACGGCGCAAGTACGACGCGCGGATACGGCTTCGGGACGCCCACGCACGGTTCACGTCGATGGGCGCCGGCGCCTTCGCCGAGCGTGCCCGACTGGAACTCCGGGCCACCGGCGAGCGGGCGCCCAAGCGGGGAGCGGGAACGGATCACCAGCTCACGCCGCAGGAGTCCCGGATCGTACGGATGGCCGCTCAGGGTGCCACCAACCAGGACATCGCCACGAACCTCTTCATCAGCGCGAGCACCGTGGAGTACCACCTTGCCAAGGCCTTCCGGAAGCTCGGGGTCACTTCCCGCCGACAACTCTCCGCGGTGCTGGAGCAGCGCAGCCGTTCAGTTCCGGACTGAGCTGCACCCGGTTGCGTCGCGCCGGGCCGAGGGGCGGCCCATGCCACCGATCGAGCAGGTTCGTGCCGAGTCGGGCGACACCTGGGTGCCCCCTGATCTCCGGACTCGGGCGCAGGGGCGTCGACGTGGCCCGCTGGGCGTCCCGTCGGGTTGCCTGGAGCGCAACGAGACGTCCAGACAACCGTCTTGAGGTTCTAGAAGAAGCCCAGCTTCCTCGGCGACTACGACACCAGCAGGTTCTTCGTCTGCTGGTGGTACACGCCTTGCGTGGCCGCTGACCAGTGGAAACGGCCATGATTCGGCCAAGCTGCAGGCGGCTGGTCCGCGTGTGGCCCTGATCTTGGTCGGCACAGGGGGCCCCTGATTCTGCCCATGGCGGCGGCGAGTCGGCGCACAAACGACGGGCGGGCCTCCAGGTCGGCTGGGGCTGTTCGACGGCATGACTGACCATGATGCCGATCTCGGCCATGCGGTTCGCGACGCCGGCACCAGCGTGCGGCCCGCCGTCGGGCAGAACGACGAGGGTGCTGCCCCTGAGGCCGTACGGTTCCGAGCTCGTCGACAACTGCACGGGCCGTCCGTCGGTGAGGAACTTGTACACGGTACGGACGGGCAGGAGGTCCCCCTCGGCGACGCCAAGCCGAGCCGCCAGCCCACCACGACCCACCACGAGATCAATTCATCAGACACGGCCTGGCGCCCGCACTGCGGGCCCCAGTTACTCGTCGTCCTCCTCGTCTTCGTCGTACCAGCCTTCGATCATGCCGACGAGTCGTTCGTCGATCGGGTTGTCGAACTCGTCTTCGGTGGCGAGGAGTCGGCGCAGCGTGTTCAGGGGGTACCAGTCTTCGCCGGGCTTGGCGTCGGGTGCGCCGACGCAGGGGGTGTCCAGGTATACGGAGTCCGGGACCGCCGGATAGAACGCCGGGAGCAGGCCGAAGGTGACGTCCGGTTCGAACTTCCATACCCAGCCCTCGCGCCGTCGGCGCAGGGTCTCGCCGATGTACCACACGGCACCTTGGACGAAGGGGGAGCGGCGCTGTGCGGTGATCTCATCCGACTCGGCGAATTTCTCCTTGACCAGGCCTTCCAAGGCATCGAGGGAGGTGTCGGAGAAGTCGAACCTGTCGACGCCGCCGGCTTCCCGAGCCCAGCGTTCGAAGCCGGCCTGGCGATCGGTGAGCCAGACCAGGAGGTCGGGGTGGCGGGTGGAGTCGTAGTCGGAGTGGGGTGTGGTCATGGCCAGAACCTACCGAAACGCGCTGTCACACACGCAGGATCTTCGCGGAGTCATCACACGGAGTGTCAACAACGCGTTGTGCATGAGGAGTTGACGGCCTCTAGTGTGGTGGGTCGGCAGGAGCGGGCACGATACGGGGGCCCCTTGTCCGGCCTGCCCTCGCAGTCTTGAGTCCCGTGGCCCCCACGACCAGGGACACTACGTGAGCACACCTATACGACAGCGTCTGAAAAGGCGCTTATCTGCCGCGCTGGCGGTCGTTTCCTCAGCGGCGGTGCTGCTGGTCGGCCTGCCGTCGGTGGCGTCGGCTGCGCCCGGGGACTACGCGAAGATCACCGGCGGTAAGCGGTGCGATCAGATGCACCTGAAGAGGATCATCCCGCGTACGCCGAACAACTCGGGTGCGCCGACCGGTCAGCACCACTGGACGAAGTCCGGGCCGGACGAGGAGTACTACTACAACAACGCGTTCAAGGGCTTCGAGAACGTTCCCGCGCCCACTGCGGCCGAGCTGGGGCAGGTCACGGGCAGCCGCGCGGACATCGACAAGTGGGACAAGGCGTATGCGGCCTCCAAGAACCCGGAGGACATGCGCAAAGCGATCTACTCCCGCTATAAGCGGCATCGGAACGAGTCGAACAACCCCAAGCCGTTCGGCAACTGGAAGGTCAACCTGATCAGCGCGCAGGTCAGCAAGCAGAAGGGGGGCGTGTTCGAGGTCAAGGCGGTTCAGGACTTCAACATGGTCGGCCCTGACTGGCTGTGCGAGGTCACGATCGAGATCTTCGACAAGGACGGCAAGAAGATCGCCTCTCGGCGGTACGACTCCTACAACCAGCGCACCGGTGAGCTGGGGGAGTTCAAGTCCGACGGGAAGCGCAAGCCGGCCCAGCTGCGGGCCGACAGGATCATCCTGCGGCACAAGGACGCGAAGTACGACTTCACCCGGCACCGCCTGACGATGTTCACGTCGGAGAAGCCTAACGGTGCCACCGTCCGAGACTACAAGGCCGAGAACGACAAGCTCCGGGTGGAGCGGGGGACGGGGAGCAACCCGATCCGGATCGCGGAGCGCCGGGCGACCGCGAAGGGCTTGTGGCCGCAGACAAAGTACACGAAAACGTACAACGTGTTCAACCCGCTGCCGAACCGCGGCACCCAGGGCCCGGGCGCCTCGATGGCCTACGGGTCGGGACAGAACCCGGTTCAGGCCCGGCAGTTGCAGAACGAGTACCTGGCGAACAACGCCCGGTCCGCGCTCGGCCGGGGCCCGGGCGGGGTGGACTTCTCCACCCTGGAGCTCCAGTACGTCGGCAACCCGGTCAAGGGCAAGGCTCTGGACTACTCCATGAAGGCCGACTTCATGCCCGATGAGGACAACAATCCGGGCTGGGGCGGACAGGCGAAGCTCGAACTGGCCTCCGATGCCCTGTTCACGTGGCTGGCGCTCACCCCGGACCGGCAGTGGGTGAACCTCAACCCCGACCAGCCCGACACCATCATGGACAAGGCTTTCGGTGAAACCGACGCCGGCCGTGTCCTCCTCGTAGCCGACATGGAAATGAAGCGGGACTTCTCCCGCGCCATGGACCCCAAGAAGTCCCCGGGCAAGGAGTTCATGGACGCCGCCCCCAAGGTCGACGGGGTGCCGTGTTGGGGATCGGGACGCAACTGGATCGTTCCCGGCCGGGCGAAGGTCCGCGAGCAGGACGGCGGGATCTACATCCTCGACGCCCCGCTGGAGGTCAACCACGCGGCAATGGACTTCACCACCCCCGTACAGGGAGAGGACTGCTCGAAGAAGCTCAGCAAGGGTGAGAAGGAGCGCAGCCACCGGCTGATCACCCGGTACCTCGTCCCGCACGTCGAGAAGCAGATCAACACCGACCCCAAGTACGCCGACCTGCGCCGCGTCTACAAGTCCCGCGTCGCGGCCGAGTGGATCCGCCAGCAGGACGCGAAGAAGGCCACCGACTTCCGACCCGTCATCAACAGCAACAACCTGAAGCGATGGCCGCTGCGCGGTGAGAACGCCCACTGGGACAAGCGGACCGTGTGGCAGGAGATGGTGAAGTCCTTCACCAAGGGTGACTTCACCTACGAATGGCCCCTCGGCGACGGCCGGATCTACACGTTCTTCGTCGGCGGCATCGACTTCGCAAAGGTCCCCAAGCGAAACATCACCGGTGTCGAGTTCACCGCCCAGCACCGTGAACTGCCCCGCGCGACGAAGGACTCCGTGCGCACGGAGACCTCCGCCCGCGACAGCGACACCGCGTTCCTGGGCGGCAACGGCGCCGCCCTGACAGATGACGGGGGGCCCGACCCGACGCCGACGCCGACGCCGACCGACCCGACCGATCCGCCCACGTCGCCGGGCCCGGACCCGACCAAGCCCGGCAACGGTGACACCGGCGGCAGTGGGGGCGTGACGCCTCCGGCCAACCGGCCGGACCCGGACGGCGGCCTCGCCGACACCGGATCGGACACCCCGATCGGCCTGATCTCCGGCATCGCCGCGGCGATCGCCGCCACCGGCGCGGCCCTGGTGTGGCGGATGCGGCGTCGCCGAACCGCCCAGGAGTAGCCTGAACGAGCAGCGCAAACGGGAAGGACCCCACCCCAGTTCGTCCCGGGGTGGGGCCCTTCCCATGTGTGCTGGGTGACGGCTGACCAGACGCCCACGCGGGACCGACGTCCGGTCGTGGGCCCGAGGGCTGCTCCAAGGTCCGGGGAGTCGGACGGCCGTGGGCCGGCGTCGAACGAGATGAAGCAGGCTCCGCATCTCTGTGGCCTTAAGAAGAGCTGACACCATGCTCGGACGCGCCGGTAGGGGGACTGTAAGACGTTCGGCCCTGTCTCACTTTCGGTGGTGACGGAGAGTGCTGCTATCCGAGGAGGATGCGGTGGCGAAGCAGGGTGAAGCCTGCTCGTCCGTGCATCTGGCGCGCGATCCGCTTGGTTTTGGTGTTGACACCCTCGGTGGGGCCGTTGCTGTACGGAAGTGTGAGGGCGGCGTTCACGGCGTCGCGGTCTCGTTCCAGTCCTCGGGCGAAGGCATGCAGGTGGGGCAGGTCGGCGCCGCGGACCTGGACGATCCAGCGCGAGAGTGCGTCGGCATTGTCGGCGTGAGGCGCAAGGAGCGGGGCGAAGTCGCTGATATCTGCGGCCAGTTGGGTCATCTCGGGGCAGGCGGCGGTGAGCTTGGCCAGGAGCTCGTGGTGCTCGGTCTTGAGGTTGTCGGGCATGGTCAGCAGCATCCGGGCGAGTCGGCGTGGGGAGATGTGACTGCGGTCGGCGTCCGCGCGGCCTTGGTTGATGTACTTGTGCAGGAGGTTCAGGCAGCCGGTGAAGCCCAGGGCTTTGATCTCGTCGAAGAGGTGCTTGATGGGGACGCCAGGGTCCTCGGCCCGGCGTTTGCGCAGGTGCTCGCGGTAGGGGTCGACGAGGCTGGCGCGGTATTTGGGGACGCGGAGCATCCGCTCGGGCCGGTCGGCACGGGCATAGCGTTTGACGGTGTTCAGGGCCAGTTTCAGGCGGCGGGCGCATTCGAGCAGGCCCACGCCCTGGTCGAGCAGACCGTGGACCTGGTGCCAGCGTTCCAGGGTGGTCTGTGCGCGGGGTCCGTCGTAGATCGGCGTGTCCAGTACGGCGGCCCAGCACGTGCTGTGCGCCTTGACCTCGCTCAAGACGGCTTCGCACAGGTTGTGCCACAGATGCCACCGATCACCGACCTGCACCGCGTTGGGCAGTGCGCGGCGGATGGCCTCGGCGTAGGTCGCGGAGCGGTCGCGGCACACGACCTCGATGCCCGGATGTTCGCGTAGCCACGCCTCCAAGGTGTCCGCCGTGCGGTCGGGCAGCACATCGATCCGCTCATGCGTCCCGGCATCGATGATCACGGTGGCGTAGCGGTGCCGTCGGCGCAGAGCGAAGTCGTCGACGCCGATCACGCGGGGCGTCCGCCCTGCGGGCAGCGGGATGCGCAACAGAGTACGCAGAGCCGTGTGACGCGAGACGCCCGCCGCGAGTATCGCCAGCAAACGTGCCCCCGCCCGGCCCGCCAACTCCTTGACCACCACCTTGACGTGCCTGGTCAGGCGTGTGGTGCGTCGCTGGTATCGGTCCAGGACTCCGGGCACCTGCTCGCGGAAGGTATGTCGGCAGCCGCGGGTGGGGCACACGAGACGCCGCACCCGCACACGGACCACCACCCGCCGCCCGTCGACCGGCACGTCAGCCACAGTCCGCCGGTGATAGCCGTGCACCCGTCCCGACGACACCCCGCACACCGGACACGGCGCCATGTCCTGCGGCGTTCGCGCCCGCACCACGATCCGCTCACCCTCGTCGAGCACGTCGTCCATGACCAGCGGGAGCAGGCCCGAAAACACCATCTGGACAAGCTCGTTGACATCCCTCACCCGCATGTCAACGACGCGTCACGACGCTCCGTCACCACCGAAAGTGAGACAGGGCCGTTGATTAGACACTCCCGCCTACAGCTGCGCCGAATGCGTGCAGACCTATGTCCGGCGCCACGCCGACGACACCATGACGCTCCACCTGCGCCCGGATGCCCCGGCACCGACGTGGAAGGAGCTCCGCGGCCGGTCTTCGATGTCGAACTGGCAGAACACCCAGTCGATGCGGCCGTTCGGCGAGTTCATGAAGGAACAGCGCCTGATGGAGGACGACGACTACTGGGTCGACCTCGACGGATTCACCGCACCCACTCCGTAACCGGCATGAGAAGTGCCCCCGGCCGTTCTTCGGTTCCGGGGGCACTTCCGTTTCGCGACCTCACAGCCTCACGACCAGACAAGTCGCCCTTCGGCAACGGAACAGACCGGATAGTCCCCCGCGCCGATCCTCGTCAGCATCTCCGCCACGGAGTCGAAGCAGTGGGCCAATGACGCGTACTCGCCGGTGACCGTGGGCGCACCCACGAACCATCTGCCGATACGTCCGTCCCTCGCGTCGATGAACTGTCCCATCCAGCCGTCCCGGTCCGACTGGAACGGGATCCACTCCTCGCGCCATTCGCCCCCACCGGACAAGGGGTGATTCGCGTAGAGCTTCTCCATCGCCCGGATGCCCAGAAAGAAGCTCCCCTCGTCCGGGAACCCGGCGTAACCGCAACAGGCGACGTCGTCGTCCACATCGTCCTCGGGAAGATCCAGGTTGTTCTGCAGCAGCCACGCCCGCAGTTCCTGAGGCAATGAGACACCCATGCGCTCCTCGGCGGCCGTGAGTATCCGCTCCGGGGCCGGGCCGGGCAGGTCCGCGTGATCGGCCGGAGCATGCTCTCGGAGGAGATTCATTACACGAGACCAGCTCTCCACCACACTCATTCCCTGCTGCCCCTCTCTGTACGGATTCGCTATGCCACTCAACGGGCTCACCTACCGTAGCCGGACAGCGGGTCTTCGAATTTACGACCTCACCCGCGATTGATCGGGGTGGGGCCGTGACATGGGGATGGCCGCGCGGGTTCTTCATGTGTGACCAAGAAGTGGGCCCGCGCGGCCTTGTCCCATCCTGCCTTCTGCGGCGTGAGTCGCCAACACCTCGGCGAGTTGCTAGAGGAACTCGAACCCCAGTGGCAGGCACGCTGTGAGTGTGGGCGCCATGACCGGCGCGGTGGTGCCCGCCGCAGGCACGCTGGTGCAGGGCCAAAGTACACACTCACCTTCCATGACCGTCTGGTCGTCACGCTCGTCCACCTGCGCACCGGCCTCACCCGGGAAGCACTGGCGGTGGCCTACGGTGTCGGCTCCTCCACTGTCGGCCGGGCGATCGGCGAGGTCCGATCCGTGCTTGCTGCCCGTGGCTTCGCCGTGTCCGATCGTTCCGGTCTGCGGCTGCGGACCCTGGAGGACGTGTTCGCCTACGCCGAGGCCGAAGGCATCGAGCTGCGGATCGGTGGTGCCGAGACACAGGTTCGCCGCCCACAGGCCGGTAGGCCTGGACGCCGGGCGTTCGTGCCGGGCAAACGCAAGCAGAACACCATCAAGACCACCATGTTCAGTGACGGGCAGGGCAGGTTGCTGTTCTCCGGTGTGGAGCGGCCCGGCCGGATGCACGACCAGACCGCCGTGCGCAGCGAGGGCGTCGCTGAACAGTTGCGTCGGCGTCCCAAGGTCCAGGCCACGGTCGACGCCGGCTACCAGGGCCTGGCCAATGAGTTCCCCCACCAGATCACCGCCCCACCGAAGAAGCCCAAGGACGATGCCTGTGACGGCGACAAGAGGGCCTGGCGCGAGGCCAGACGCCGGCAGTCCTCGACTCGGATCTGCGTCGAGCACACCAACGCCGAGCTACGGCAATGGGCGCCCATGCGCAGATCCACCCAACGCCGCGAAACCTACGCGCAAACCCAACGAGCGATCGCCGGCCTGATCTCCGACCGGGCAGCCCAACGACCCACTCACCGCGCACACAGCACTGAACTCGTACTCGCGCGCAGCACGACACACTGACCAACCACCAGCCGAGCCGCAGCCCAGCACATTCACACCTCAATCGCGGGCGAAGTCGTTAGCCGACCCCGCCCCCAAGCAGCGTCGGTCCCCGCAGGGCCGCGTCCACGTCGTCCAGCACGGCGACGCCCACGAGACGCAGGCGATCTGGATGACCGACGTCGACGTCGTCAACTGGCTCACCGACCCGCAGGACCCGGCGAGGACTGTGCTGACCGTGGGTGAGACGGGTGAACCCAGATCCACGCCCCTCGTGCCAGAGTCCTGCGGCCGGGCCACATCCCTAGCATGCGCGCATGACGAAACGCTCCAGCCACGATCCATGGCCTCGTGACGACACCGCGGCCGACCGCGGCTTCGTGGCCGCGCTGTCCCCCGCGCGGATCACCCATGAGGACGGGCAGGTGGTCTGGGACTCCGACGCATACGCCTTCCTCGATACCCCCGACTGCCCGGACACCGTGCATCCCGGTCTGTGGCGTCAGAGCCGGCTCTGCGCCAGACAGGGCCTTTACGAGGTGACCGAGGGCGTGTACCAGGTCCGCAATCTCGACCTGTCGAACATGACTCTCATCGAGGGCACCGACGGTGTGATCGTCGTCGACCCGCTCATCTCCGCCGAGACGGCCGCGGCCGCACTCGCACTGTATCGCGCTCATCGAGGCGAGCGCCCCGTCACCGCAGTGATCTACACCCACAGCCACACGGATCACTGCGGCGGAGCAGGCGGTGTACTGCCCGGCGGCACCGGTGACGTCCCCGTGATCGCCCCGCGCGGATTCGTCGAGCACCTGGTCAGTGAGAACGTCTACGCCGGCCCCGCGATGTCCCGTCGCGCCTCCTACATGTACGGCATTCTGCTGGACAAGTCCCCCACGGGTCAGGTCGGCTGTGGTCTGGGCATGGCCGTCTCCAAGGGCACCATCACCTTCATTCCGCCCACCCGTGACGTCACCCGAACTGGGCAGGAGGAGGTCATCGACGGCGTCAGGCTCGTGTTCCAGCTCACGCCGGACACCGAGGCCCCGGCGGAGATGAACTTCCTCCTGCCGGAGCGGCGCGCGCTGTGCATGGCCGAGAACGCCACCCACACCATGCACAACGTGCTCACCCTGCGCGGCGCCGAGATCCGCGACGCGCGCCTATGGGCCCGCTACCTCGACGAGGCACTGAACCTGTTCGCCCCGGAGGCGGACGTCGCCTTCGCCTCCCACCACTGGCCCACCTGGGGGGCCGATGCCATCGCCGAGTTCCTCACGGCCCATCGGGACCTGTATGCCTATCTGCACGACCAGACGCTACGTCTGACCAACAAAGGGCTGACCGGTACCGAGATCGCCGAGCAGGTCAGGCTGCCACCGTCGCTCGAGGCCGTCCGGTCCGTACGCGGCTACTACGGGTCGGTGAGCCACAACGTCAAAGCGATCTACCAGCGCTACATGGGCTGGTACGACGGCAACCCAGCCCATCTGTGGGAGCACCCACCCGTCGATCTGGCCCGCCGCTACGTCGCCGACTACGGCGGTTCCGCCGCGGTGATCGCTCGCGCCCGGGAGTACGCGGCCCAGGGCGACCTGCGCTTCGCCGCCACGCTCCTCAACCACGCGGTCTTCGCCGAACCGGACTGCGTCGAAGCGCGGGAAGCCCTGGCCTCCGTCTACGAACGGCTCGGCCAGGGCGCCGAGAACGCCACCTGGCGCAACATCTACCTCACCGGCGCCCTGGAACTGATCTGCCGTCCCGCCCCCGCCACCCTCCGCTCCCGGATGGCTACAGCCCTGACCGTCGACCAGATCCTCGACACCATGGCTGTCCGCGTCGACGGCCCCCGAGCCTGGGACGAACACCTGGTGCTGGACCTGCGGGTGACGGATGAGCAGCAGACGTGGCGCCTGACGCTCTCCCACGGCGCCCTCACCCACCGCAGCACACCGCCCGACCAGCCGCCCGCTGGCGACGCACCCGCCACCCTCACCCTGTCCAGGCTCCAGCTCCTCGCGCTCGCCAGCGGCGAGCAGGAAGACATCGTCACCCAGGGCGATCCCGGGGTACTCCCGCGCCTCCTGGGGCTCCTGGACACCCCGGACCTCCACTTCGACATCGTCACCCCCTGACCCCGCAAGGCGACGCGCTCACCATGCTCGGGAAACGTCCCGGCCCCGTCGGGCCACCGAAGCGCCTGATGGTGCTGCTCACCGCCGTCGCAGGCTGGGTGGACGCCGCCGCGTACACGGGGCCCAGCCGGGTCTTCGTCGCGAACCAGACCGGCAACGCCGTGTTCCTCGCCGCCCGCCTCACCGAACGCTCCCTGCATCAACCGGACCTGGGGCGGGCCGTGGCCGAGACGAGCGGCCCGCTGGCCTCGATCTGCGGATTCTGCGCCGGAGTCCTTCTGGCGGCCGTGCTCGGCCACCAGAGCCTTCTGGGGCTCGGCAGGGCCTGGCGGGCGCTGGCGGCCAACCGCTGGTTCCTGCTCGTCGTGGAAGCGGCCCTGCTTGTGATCGCCGCGGCCACCGCCGCTCCCCATCAGGTGCCCGTGCTGCTGATCGCGGCCGCCATGGGAGTGCAGAGCCTCTACGCGGCGCGGGTCGCTCTGCCAGGGGTGCCCACGACGACCCTGACCAGCACCCTGGTCGCCTTGATCACCCGTGCTGTCCAGGACCGCGGACGCGCCGCCCGTCGTGGTGTGCGGCTGCTCTCCCTGGTCTTCCTCGCCTACATGCTGGGGGCCGCAGGAGGTGCTGCCGTCACGCTGACCTGGTCGTACTCCACCGCTCATGCGATCGCCGCCGTCGTGCTGACAGCCGCAGCAGCCACTATCGTGCGCGCCGACCTGTCCGGACGGGGGACGACCGACGACACCTCGGGGTGAGGTGCCCATTACCTTCTTTGTAGGGCCCGGTTCGGGCTCGTGGCCTCCGGGGCCCGGTATGGCTCTGCACCTCCCCTCCTATCTGTGGAGACCGTGATCGAAGGGATAGTTGGGGGTCATGGCATCCAGGAAGCGCGTCTACGACGCTGAATTCCGTGAGGGGGCGGTGCGGATCGTGACGGAGACCGGGAAGCCGATTCCGGAGGTGGCCGAGGATCTGGGCATCCATCCCGGGACGCTGCACAGCTGGGTGTCGCGGGCACGGCGCAACGTCGTCGCCGTCGGACCGGCCGGCGGCCGAGCCCTCTGGTGGCCGGCTGCGGGAGAGTGAGCGGGCGGAGCTGGAGCGGCTGCGGACCGAGGCCAGGGAGAAGGACAAACGCATCCGTGAGCTGGAGATGGAGCGTGATGTGTGCAAGCGATTCGCGGCCTTGTGGGTGAAGTAGATGAGGCGGACCCGGCCGTGGCGGTCGGAGTGGTCAGCAGTTGCAAGGCCGAGGAGGGCATACCGCATCGCGTCGCCTGCCGGGCTCTGGGGGTGTCGGAGTCGTGGTACTACAAGTGGCGTCACCGGCCGCCGACCGAGCGGGAGATGCGCCGGCAGCACCTGGCGGAGGAGATCGAGGAGTTCTTCCGCGACTCCGGGGGCACCTACGGCTCGCCGAAGGTGTTCATCGAACTGGTGCGCCGGGGCTGGCGGGTGTCGGTGAGCACCGTCGCGAAGCTGATGGCCGAGCTCGGGCCGGCCGGAAGGTCAAGCGCCGCCGGTCGCTGACCAGGCCAGGCAGGCGGCCGGCCGCCCCGGACTTCGTCCGCCGGGACTTCACCACCGAGGAACCGGATCTCGTCTGGGTGGGTGACATGACCGAGATGGACACCGGCGAGGGCACGCTCTACCTGGCAACGGTGATCGATCTGTTGTCCCGTCGGCTGCTCGGCTACGCGATGGGCACCCGGCACGACGCCGAGCTGGTGGTGGCCTCGCTCAACATGACCGCGGCAACCCGGGGCGGCGACGTCCGCGGCGTGATCATGTACACCGACAGGGGCGGCGAATACACCTCGGCCCGATTCCGAGACCGAATAGGCGAGTTGGGGCTCCGGCAAAGCTGTGGACGCGCCGGATCTTGCTTCGACAACGCCGCCGCGGAGAGTTTCTGGGCCCTACTCAAAGAAGAGATCGGCACCCGCGTCTGGCACGACCGGGCTACCGCCCGTGCCGACGTCCTCGACTTCATCGAGACGTTCTACAACCGCCGCCGGCTGCGCAGACACAAAGTCTTCGGCTACCTCACCCCGGCCGAGACCCGGAAGCGGCACCGACACGCCCTCGCGGCACAGCCATCAAGCGTCCAAGATCACGGGCAAAAGCGCAGTGGGGACAGCAGCCCCACGGGCTGAGCCGCCATCTGGCCCGCGTATGGCCCGGAACTGCTGGTCAGGACTGGGACACGGGTGGGATGAACTGGGAGAACAGGCGTATTTCGACGCCTCCCCATGGGGAGGGCCGGGCGCTCCCAGAAGGCGCCTGATCGGGGAGAAGCCCCAGGTCAGGCGCCTTCTTTCGTGCTGCTAGAAGAAGCCCAGCTTCTTCGGCGAGTAGCTCACCAGCAGATTCTTCGTCTGCTGGTAGTGATCCAGCATCATCTTGTGCGTCTCACGGCCGATGCCGGACTGCTTGTAGCCGCCGAAGGCCGCGTGCGCCGGGTACGCGTGGTAGCAGTTCGTCCAGACCCGGCCCGCCTGGATCGCCCGGCCGGCGCGGTAGGCCTGGTTGACGTCGCGCGTCCAGACGCCGGCACCGAGGCCGTACAGCGTGTCGTTGGCCGTCTTGATCGCGTCGTCGAAGTCGGCGAACGAGGTCACCGCGACGACCGGACCGAAGATCTCCTCCTGGAAGACACGCATCCGGTTGTCGCCCTCGAAGATCGTCGGCTGTACGTAGTAGCCGCCCGCCAGCTCACCGTCGTACTCGACGCGCAGGCCGCCCGTGAGGATCTTCGCGCCCTCCTGCTTGCCGATGTCCAGGTACGAAAGAATCTTCTGCAACTGGTCGTTGGATGCCTGCGCGCCGATCATCGTGTCCGTGTCGAGGGGGTGACCCGGGACGATCGCCTCGGTACGGGCGATGCCGGCGTCCAGGAACTCGTTGTAGTGGCCGCGCTGGATCAGCGCCCGCGACGGGCACGTACACACCTCGCCCTGGTTGAGGGCGAACATCGTGAAGCCCTCCAGGGCCTTGTCCCGGAGGTCGTCGTCGGCCGACCAGATGTCGTCGAAGAAGATGTTCGGCGACTTGCCGCCCAGTTCCAGAGTGACGGGCCTGATGTTCTCCGCGGCGTACTGCATGATCAGCCGCCCCGTGGTGGTTTCGCCGGTGAACGCGACCTTCGCCACCCGGGGGCTCGAGGCGAGGGGCTTGCCCGCCTCCACACCGAAGCCGTTGACGATGTTCACGACGCCCGGCGGCAGGAGGTCGGCGACGAGGCTCATCCAGTAGTGGATTGACGCGGGCGTCTGCTCGGCGGGCTTCAGCACCACCGCGTTGCCGGCGGCCAGCGCCGGGGCGAGCTTCCAAACTGCCATCAGGATGGGGAAGTTCCACGGGATGATCTGCGCGACGACGCCGAGCGGCTCGTGGAAGTGGTAAGCGACCGTGTCGTCGTCGAGTTCGCTGAGCGAGCCCTCCTGGGCGCGCAGCACACCGGCGAAGTACCGGAAGTGGTCGATGGCCAGCGGGATGTCGGCCGCCAGGGTCTCGCGGACCGGTTTGCCGTTCTCCCAGGTCTCCGCGACCGCGAGCTCCTCGAGATGGGTCTCCATCCGGTCGGCGATCCTCAGCAGGATGTTGGCCCGGGCGTCCGGAGCCGTGCGCCCCCAGGCGGGCGCCGCAGCGTGCGCCGCGTCCAGGGCGCGCTCGACGTCCTCGGCGGTGCCGCGGGCGATCTCTGTGAACGCCTTGCCGTTGACGGGGCTCGGGTTCTCGAAGTACTGGCCGCGGGCAGGCGGTACGGACTCGCCGCCGATCCAGTGGTCGTAGCGGGACGCGTACGTGACGATCGCACCCTCGGTGCCGGGCGCGGCGTAGCGGGTCATCTCGGAGGCCTCCCGGGTTCGCCGCCGTCCGCCGTCGGACGGCGCTTCGACGCCGAACCTAGGGAGACGGACGTTGCAACCCCGTTGCGCTCGTCCCCTCTGCCCGGCACCCGGCCCCGGGCCCCCGGGCGACGGCCTCCGGCCCGGCGGCGGAGGGCCTGCCAGGGGTGCCGCCCCGGGTCAGTGGGGCTCGGTGGCGCCGGCCGCCTCACCTGCGGTCTTCGCCTCCGGGCCGCCCACCTCCGGTGCGTTCTCCTCCGGGGTGCAGACGACCTCGTCGCGCGGCGTGTAGTGGGTCGTGAAGTTCTCCCGGCCGACCTCGCGGCCGTCCTTGACGAAGTGGCGTCCCACGGAGACGTCGAAGCCCTCGAGCGGCGTCTGGACCTCGCACTCCGGGCCGCTGCCCTTGCGGGTCCCCGGCTCCTTGACGTTGGTGCGCGGCCCCTTGGTCGCGCGTATCTCGTCGTACTTCTTGGTGCCGAGGAACGAGATGGTGACCGAGGTGTCCGTGGACTCGGCCTTCACATAGACGGCGTTGCCCGAGTCGTTGAGCCAGCGCATGTCGAGCGTGCCCCACGCCACCGTGGCCTCGCGGCCCTCCGGATAGCGCTCGATGTAGAACGAGTGGGCCCCGTACTCCACCGGCTTGACGCCCGCGAAGAAGGCTGCGTTGAACATCGTCGTCGCGACGGCGGAGACGCCCCCGCCGGGGGACTTCACGTACTGACCGTTGTTGATCATGATGCCGTCGACGAAGCCGTTCTCCTTGGTGCGCTCCCCGACCGTGCGGTTGAAGCTCCACGCCTCGCCCGGCAGGACGACGGAGCCGTCGATGCGCTCCACGGCGCGGGCGATGTTGGTGACCCGGTAGGGCGCCGCGGGGAACTCGACGGTGAACGAGGAGACCTTCTCCTTGATGCCGAGGCGGCGGGCCGAATCGCCGGTGAACTCCGGCTGGACGGCCTTCGCCGGGATCTCGCCGGTCCGCGCCGCGCCCTGGCGGGTCAGCAGGGGGAGCACGGCCCTGCCGAGCGCCTGCTCCTCGACCTCGTGGCCCGCCCGGGCCTCCTCGGTCACGACGACCCGGTCGCCGTCGAGTCCGAGTACCGCGTTCCGCGGGCCCTGCGCGGCCTGGCGTACCTGGCCGGAGACCTCGGGGTCGCCGAGCAGCCCCTTGGCGTCGAGGACCGGGGCGAGCCGGCCGTCGGCTCCGGGCTTCATGGTCAGATGGCGGCCGAGGGCCGGGGGACCGACGGTGACGGCCCTGCCGTCGAGGGTGAGCGTGACGGGACCGGACATCGCGGGCCGGGCGAAGTCGTTCATGGCCCGCTCGGTCTCGGCGCGGTCTGTGCGCGGCGGCGTCTGCTTCACGGGCATCACGACGGGCGAGCGGTCCGCGCGCAGGTAGCCGTCCCGGAGGGCGTCCGGGGCACGGTCCTTCACCAGGGACGTGCCCGTGACCGGCGAGACGGCCGTCGCCTGGCCGTTCTCGAAGGATATGGTGCCGTCACGCACCTTCCGATCGGCGGCCGCGCCCATGCGCGCGACGGCGTCCCGGTTCTTCTCCTCGTCGACGCGCACCACGGGCTCGATGTCGCGGTTCTCCGCGCTGAAGAGCCTCCCGATGACGCTGACGGGGTCGAGCGACTCGTTCACGGCGTTCCCGGCGGTCGCCGCCGTGTCGACGGACAGGCCGAGCGCGGCGGGATCGGCCTTCTCCACCCGGTCCCCGATCCTCAGCGTGAGAGGGGCGGCGAAGGTGCCCGCGAGCTCGCGGTCCAGGGTCCGCTGGGCCTCCGGCCGGCTCATCCCGCCTATGTCGACGCCCCGCACCCGGGTGCCGTCGGGGACGTCGCCGGCCGCCAGCCCCACCGCGTACAGACCGCCTGCGGCGAGGACGACCGCCCCGCCCGCGACGGGCAGAGCGAAGCGCCGGTTGTCCGTTGCGCGGGTTCCGCGTGCCATGAGACTCCCTCGGCGTCGGCCGGTCGCAACGGCGCCCCGGCGGGCCGCCGGTACAGCCCGGTGAACGTGGTCGGACTTACCACCATCCACTAAAACGGGCTAAAAGCGACCTAAATGTGACTGCTTTCACGAACCGCTCCTCGGGTGGTCCGGCCCTCGCCCGAGGACCGGAATCCGCAGGTCAGGCACGGGTGCCGCGGGGGCGGGGACGAGGGAGGCGTCCCCCGCCCTGGACCGCGTCCCGGACCCCGACCCCGACCCCGACGCCGGCGACCGGCGCCCAGCCCTTCAGGTTCGCGGGCGTCGCCGCGCGGGAGGGCGCAGGCGTATGTCCCCCTGCCGCGGCCGGCCAGTGGAGCCCACGGACGAGGCTGTGCCCGACGCCGTCACCACTGCCCCCCGAAGGCGGCACGCGCCCCGTTCCCGTACTCCCGGTCCAGAGCGCGGGCCCGTGCCTGCGCCGCGGCACGCCGGTCCTCGGGGAGTGCGGCGGCCAGGGCCCGCCACGCGGGGAGGTCGCCCTCGCCCCACGGGCTGTAGACCCAGTCCGCCAGCAGGCCCGGGTCGCCGCGGGCGATCAGGGCGCTGCGCAGCTGGTCCCGCAGCCGCTCGCGGAGCCGGGCGACTCCCGGCGCCCGCGAAGCGGGCAGCAGTGGCCCGGTGTACTCGCCGAGCGCCGCCGCGACCGCGCCCGACGCGAGTCGGCGCCCCACCGTGCCGAAGTCGGCGTCGACCGGTACGGCCAGCCGGTACGGCCGGGACCCCAGCAGCCGAGGGCCCAGCAGGGCACGCAGCCGGGACATCTCGGCCCGCAGTGTGACCGGGGTGATGTGCTCGTCCTCGTAGAGCTCCAGCAGCAGCTCGTCGCCGCTCAGCCCCTCCGGGCGGTGGGCGAGGACCACGACGATCTCGCTGTGCCGCCGGCTCAGCCGCAGCTTGCGGCCCTCCGCGGCCAGCAGGGCCTCGTCCCGGCCCAGCGCCGTCAACTGCGCCGCGTCGCCGGAGGGCCGCGGCGACAGGAGCGCCAGATGCGACTCGGCGGCCCGCGCCACCGCTCCGACGAACGCCAGACTGTGGGGATGCGCCAGCCGGTTCCCGCCCGTGATGTCCACCGCGCCCAGCAACCGGCCGCTGTGGGGGTCGTGGACCGGGGCCGCTGCACACGTCCACTCCTGCACCGGGCGCTGGAAGTGCTCCGCCGAGAACACCTGCACCGGCCGGTCGACCGTGAGTGCCGTGCCCGGCGCGTTCGTCCCCGCCACCGCCTCCGCCCAGCGCGCCCCTTCCACGAAGTTCATCCGCCCGGCCCGCTCCCGCGCCCCGCGGTGTCCCTCGACCCACAGCAGCCTGGCCTGTGCGTCGCACACCGCCACCAGGTGTTCGCCGTCGACGGCGTACGCACCCGTCAGCTCCCGGATCACCGGCATCACGCGCGACAGCGGATGCCCCTCGCGGTAGACCGCCAGTTCGTCGTCGCCCAGTTCCACGCTCGCCCGGCCCTCCGGGGCGACCCTGGCCCGCGCGGAGCGCCGCCACGACTCGGCCACCACGGGCCGGACGCCCGCCGCCACCCGGCCGGCCGTCGTGAACTGCTCGTACGCCCGGCGCAGCACACCGACGCGCCGCCCGGCGTCGCCCCCGGGCTCCAGCGCCACCCATGGGTCCGTCAACTCGGCCTCCCGGTCCCCGGTCCGCGTCCGTGCCCATCGTCGTGCGGCCCGGCGCCCCCGACAAGGGCCACGCAACGACGGCGCACCGTCACGGCTCCCCGGCGCCCCCCGCGGACGAGGCGAGGTCGTCGGGCACCGCGCGGATCACCGCATCCGATGCCCCCGGCGGCGGCCCGCCGGAACCCGGGCCCGGCCCCGTCGGCGACGCCAGTGCCGAGGCCGGGTCGGGAGCCGGCGGGCCAGCCGGGGACCACGGTGCGCGGCCTGCACGGGTGAAGACCCACCAGCGTCCGTCCGCCCCCACGCGCAGTTGCGTCCCCGGCCGCACGCTCCACCGCCCCGTCCCGGCCGCGCGCAGCGAGGGGCGTGCGCCCTCGTCCCAGTCCTCGGTGCGGCGCAGGTGCGCCGCCGCACGCGCGAGGACGTCTTCCGCGACGGGCCCGCCGTCCAGTACGGCCAGTCCCGCCGCGCCGCCGTACCGCCAGGCACGTACGGCGACCTCGAAGCCCGCCCGGCCCCGGCCGGAACCGGCCGCGAGCCGCTCGGCGACCGCCGGCGGAAGACCGCCGCGCGCCGTCGCGGCCAGGCGCACCGCGTCCTGACCCACCGACAGCCCCGCGGCGAGCCCGGCCGTGACCCTCGCCGCTCCCGCCGCGCACGCGTCCGTGGCGCCGACCGCGGAACCGGCCGGGGCGCCCGTCCCGAGGTCCCGCCGCCCACCGCCCGCGGACAGCGCCTCCGCCAGCATCCGCCGCGCCCGTACCGCCGCGTCCGCGGCCAGGAACTCCAGTGCCTCCGGGTCGATTCCCTCCGGTGCGTCCGTCCCGGTGTCCAGTGACGGCGGCAGACCCGGCGCCTCGGGCAGCGGCGGCGCGGCGAGCGGTGCCGAGGCGGTGCTCCCCGCGGCGACGGCCACCCCCGGCGCGCGCCCCGCAGCGGCATCGGCGGCGAACGCCTCCACCGCGGGCACCCCCGCGACGTCGGGCACGCCCCCGGACTCCGGCCCGGGCCGCTCCGCCCGCGCCGCGCTCCGTACCTGCAACGCGTCGAGAAGCCTGCGCTTCCCCCGCCCGCGCAACAGCAGCAGGACGAACGGGTCCTGGTCCAGCAGCCCTGCCACCTGGTAGCAGAGGGCCGCGGTGTGCGGGCACAGGTCCCAGACCCCGCAGGTGCACTGCGGTTCCAGATCCCCGATGCCCGGCAGCAGTGCGACGCCCGCCTCCGCCGCGTCCTCCACGAGGTGCGGCGGCATGTCCCGGTCCAGGAGGGCCGCGATGTGCCCCGCCCGGTCCACGGCCGTGTCCAGGAACCGTTCCCACGCTTCCGCGGTCAGCTCCGGCAGCAGCACATCACTGCGGTGTCCCGTGCCGTCCCGGTCCCTGACCACCGCCGTGATCCTGCCGGGACGAACGGACACGGCACCGACCGCCCCGTCCCGTGCCCGCCTGCGCCCCTTCCTCAGCTGCTCCCTGTCCAGGGCACCGTCCTCCAGGGCCTTCACCCACGCCCGGCCCCACCAGGTCACGGCGAAGCCCCGGCTCCGCGCGGGCGGCAGCGCGACGAACGTCCGCCCGTCCTGGTCCTGGTCCTCGTACGCGTCGTCCGTCATCGTGCGCCTCCTCGCAGTTCGACCAGTTCCGCCAGTTCGGCATCGGTCAGTTCGGTCAGCGCGGTCTCGCCGGAGCCGAGCACCGCGTCGGCGAGTTCCTTCTTCCGTTCGATCATCGCGGCGATGCGATCCTCGATGGTCCCCTCGGCGATCAGCCGGTGGACCTGCACCGGCTGGGTCTGGCCGATGCGGTGGGCCCGGTCGGTGGCCTGCGCCTCGACGGCCGGGTTCCACCAGCGGTCGTAGTGCACGACATGACCGGCCCCGGTGAGGTTCAGCCCGGTGCCGGCGGCCTTCAACGACAGCAGGAAGACCGGCACTTCACCGTCCTGGAAGCGCCGGACCATGGCCTCGCGACCGGGTACCGGCGTCCCGCCGTGCAGCAGCTGCGTCCGTACGCCCCGCGACGCGAGATGCCGTTCGAGCAGCCGGGCCATCCGCACGTACTGGGTGAAGACGAGGACGCCCGCTCCCTCGGCGAGGATGGTGTCGAGGAGTTCGTCGAGGAGTTCGAGTTTCCCGGAGCGGCCCGCGATCCGCGGCCGCTCCTCCCCGAGGTACTGGGCGGGGTGGTTGCAGATCTGCTTCAGCGAGGTCAGCAGCTTCACGACGAGGCCGCGCCGTTCCATTCCGCCGGCGGCCGAGATCGCCTCCAGGGTCTCCCGGACGACCGCCTCGTACAGGCCCGCCTGCTCCGCGGTGAGAGAGACCGCGCGGTCGGTCTCGGTCTTCGGGGGCAGTTCGGGCGCGATGCCCGGGTCGGACTTGCGGCGGCGCAGAAGGAACGGCCGGACCAGGGCGGCCAGCCGCTCGGCGGCCGCGGGGTCGCCGCCCTCGACGGCCTGCGCGTACCGGGACCGGAAGGTGCCGAGCCGGCCGAGCAGACCCGGCGTCGTCCAGTCGAGGATCGCCCACAGCTCGGAGAGACTGTTCTCGACGGGGGTGCCGCTGAGCGCGACACGCGCCTTCGCGCCGATGGTGCGCAGTTGCCTGGCCGTCGCCGCGTAGGGGTTCTTGACGTGCTGGGCCTCGTCGGCGACGACCATGCCCCAGGCCGTCTCCGCGAGCTCCGCGGCGTCGAGTCGCATGGTGCCGTACGTGGTGATGACGAACTCCCCGTCCGCGAGGCCGTCCAGGCTCCGGGACGGACCGTGGAAGCGCCGCACGGGAGTGCCGGGGGCGAACCTCTCGATCTCCCGCTGCCAGTTGCCGACCAGGGAGGCCGGACAGACGACGAGGGTCGGGCCGGCGGCGGACGGCTCGGTCTGCCGGTGCAGATGCAGGGCGATCAGCGTGATGGTCTTGCCCAGTCCCATGTCGTCGGCGAGGCAGCCGCCGAGGCCGAGCGAGGTCATCCGGTGCAGCCAGTTCAGCCCGCGGAGCTGGTAGTCGCGAAGCACGGCGGCGAGCGCGGCGGGCTGGGTGATCTCCGGTACGCCGCCCTCGGGGTCGGTCAGTCGCTCCCGCAGCCGTTCCAGCCATCCGGACGCCTCGACAGCGACCCTGCGGCCACCGCTCTCCACGGACCCGGTGAGCACCGTGGCCAGCGCCTCGAAGGGCGTCACCCCGTGGCCCTGTCGTGCGCGGGCCAGCCGGGCCTCCTCGGGGTCGACGAGTACCCAGCGGTCGCGCAGCCGCACCACGGGCCTGCTCGCCTCGGCGATCCGGTCCAGTTCCGCACGGCTCAGCTCGCGGTCGCCGAGCGTGAAACGCCAGTTGAGGGCGAGCAGAGCGTCCGAGGAGAGGAACGACGGCATCGTCGATCCGGCGGGATCCGCACCGGTGGCCCCCTCCACCCCCTCGGGCGGCCCGATCACGGCCCTGGCGGTGAGGGTGCGGACGAGTTCCCGGGGCCAGTGGACCTGCACCCCGGTCGCTGCCAGGGCGTGCCGGGCGTCGCCGAGGAGCTCGGCGACGTCCTCGTCGGCGAGGTCCACGGCGACGGGCACGGCCGCGGACAACAACGGCGCGAGGGGTGCCCACGCCCGTGCGGCGCGGCGCAGGGCGAGCAGGGCGTCCGTCCGGGCACGCGGCCCGAACACGGTGTCCTGCCCTCCCGCCCACACGCTCGCGGCATCCGCGACCAGCGCGGGGCCGCTGACGCAGTGCAGCTGCGGCACGGCCCGGAACGACGGTCCCGCCCGGTGCCCGGCCGTCGTCTCGCTCGGCGCGTCCCCCACGGTCGGCTCCAGCACGTCGATGCGCAACGACAGTCGCACGCCCGAGTCATGACCGGTCGCCACCTCGTGCGCCCAGGTACGCGCCTCGGGCAGGTGCTGCGGCTCCTCCGCGGCGAACGCCCCGGAGCCCGCGGCGAGCGGGGCGGCGGGAGTCCGCGGCAGTACGTCCGCCACGGCGTCGAGGAAGGCCCGCAGCTGCCGCTCGGGTCCGGGAAGCAGCACCGGTGAGGCCCCGGCGTCGACGGGGACGGCGTGTGCGGTCGCCGGCATGGATGCGGCGAGGCCGCGTATCCGGTCCATGTCCTCGGCGGTCAGCGGTCCGACGCGCCAGGCGTCGTGGCCGCTCGCGCCGAGGCCGGGCAGCAGCAGTCCGCGGGCCGCCAGGTGGAGCGCCAGCACGGTGGCCGCGCCCCAGAACACCGTGGCGGGCGAGGCGCCGTCCGCCACCCGGGCGTGCAGGAGGACCGGTAGCGCGTCCCGTACCGGCAGTGCCCGGGCGGGCACGGCGTACGTCCGGCCGCCCTGGCCGGCGACGGTCAGCTCCGTGGGCGTGCCGGGGCCCGTGGGGGGCCGGGTGCCGTCCGGGTGCCAGAACGCGAACCTGCCCGCGCGGGGCGGGTCCGCCGGCAGGAGCACGGCGGAGCAGCGGACGAGCCCGGAGTCTTCGGAGGGAGTTGCCGCGGAGAGCCTGTGGACAGCGATGACGGAGTCCTCAAATTTGACTAGTGGGGTCGGAGCGGCCGAGGATACCCCAGGCGTACCCCCGGCGGGGCCGGTACTGCACCGCCGCCCCGGCCGTCTCCCTCACGGTCGGGGCGCGTGGTCCGGAACGGGGGGAGCGGCTTCCCGGGGTCCGGAGGACACCGCGGCCGCCTGAGGGAACCGACGGGTCCGTGGACACGTTGTCACAGCAGGGAGCGGCGGCCCGTGGGCCGCGAAGGAGGCTGCGAAAACTATGTCGACAGGTGCGAAGATCGCCGTCGGGGGAGTGGCCATCGGCCTTCTCCTGATCCCACTGATCGGATTCTGGATGTCGCTGCTGGTGATCGTCGGAGTGCCCGCCGTGGCGTACTTCGCGCTCGACCCCTCGCAGCGCCGCCGGCTCCGCCGGATCAACAACCGCAAGCAGATCGGGCGCTGAACGGTCGGGTTCGCCCCGTTCCGGCGCGGGATACCGGGCACCGGCGTCCGCCGCCTCGATGTCGAACGGGCCGCCGGTGCTGCGGTGAGTGGCGGGCCGGACGGACCCGCGGTGAGAGCCCGAGTCGTCAGCTCAGCGCGCAGGAGTTCACCACATCGCCGTCCGCGGGCCTCGGAATCCTCCGGTCCGCGGGCGGTGCCGTGCCCTTCTCCACCCAGTCGGTCAGCGCCGCGAATGCCGACCGGTGGCACGGCAGGATCGGACGCAGCCGGTCGGGATGGCTGTCGTACAGGGCGTCCGTGTGGGTGCCCGCCTCGGAGATGAGTGCGTCCGTGGCGTACTGGCGGCGGGTGCCCGGGGCTCCCGTGACCACCAGGCCCACGTTCCACCGGTCGGGAACCTGATCACGAACTGGGCGTCGTGGTTCCAGCCGTGCGTCGCGTTCGCACGTGAGCCGTCCGGGAAGTAGCCGTCGATCCGGACGCCCGGCACCCCTGAGGGTTGCGTGTGCCGGCCGCCGCCAGTCCCGCCTGGTCGGCCATGTCGGTGTACGGCGTTCCCGCGAGCCCGGTCGTCGTCAGATCCCCGAGACAGGCCGACCGCCGGTGCGCGGCGCCGGGCACGTCGAGCCGGTCCTGACCGGCGCAGTGGCCGGACGCTGCCCCGTGCCGTGCCGTGCCGGCGCCGGCGAAGGACGTCGAGGCGAGTGCCAGGAGCAGCGGGGCGAGTACCGGTGCTCGCCTGGACGTACGGGACAGACGCATGGCCGCGGCCTCCGAGTCAACGGCAGGAGGGTGGGTACGCCGCCCCAGCGTGCTGTCGGCATCGTGGCCCGGCCACAGGCGCGGCCCGCACCTCGGGCACCTCGGCTGTGTGGGAGGGCTCCTCGGGAGCTCCGCCCGTGTGCCCGCTCGCGACCGTCTTGCGTACGGCCCTCCTCAGGCCGGCCGTACCGCCATCCTGTCCAGGGCCTCCAGCAGCCCGGGCAGTTCGGGACCACGGCCCACCGGCAGTACCTCTCCGGGCTCCTCGTCCAGCAGCACGAAGGCGATGTCGTCGGTCCTGGCCACCAGCGACCAGCCGGGCCCGTCCGCCCTCAGCATCCGCGCACCGTCCGGCGCGAAGCTCGATCTCACCCGCCCGAGCGGCGGCGCGTCGTCGACATAGGCGTGGAGCTCCTTGAGCACCCGCCGCACCCCCTCGTGCGGCGTCGCACGCTCCTCCTCCGGGGCGTCCGGCTGCGCGAACGTGATCTGCTCGGCCACCTGCCCGCGCCAGACGGCCCACTGCAGCGCGACCTCGTCCGCGCCGAGCCGCCGCTGCGCGGGACCCCACTCACTCGTGTCGGGTGGGCACAGCGGCGGGCCGCCCGCCTCCTCCTCGCCGGGATCGTGGGGCGCGGGCACACCCGGCGCGACCGTGGCGACGGCCAGCGGCCAGCCGGGCAGCGCGGCGACCACCGAACGGTCGCTGGGCGAGAGGTCGTACTCCATCCCGCAGTCCCACGACGCGATCGCCACGGCCACCAGGGACACGTCGTCGATCACGACCGTCCAGCGGGCGCCTGCTCCGTCCTGCCCGAGGACCAGCCCGTAGCCGCCGCTCCAGGGTTCGAGTCCCAGGGCGGCGCACGCCGCGGGGTAGTCGTCGCCGAGCACGCTGGGGAACTGCGCGGGTGTGAGCAACTGCGCAGTCAGCACAAACAGCGCGTCGTCGTCGGCCGCTTCGTCCGTCCCGGCCACGGCATCCTCCCCATCGGATCGTTCGTCGGCGCACCTTAACCAGTGGGTAACCCCGGCGTCGAGGGTTCGCGGCAGGAAACTGGGGCGACACCTTCCGCCCTCCGGCCCCGGGGGAGCGGACTCCGCCGCGCCGGTTCGGGCCCCGCCCCTCTGCGGCGGGGCCCGTGCTGTCAGGCGACGGGCAGGCCGAGCAGACCGCGGGCCACCGTCCGGGGCGACTCGTCGCGCTCGCGCGCCAGGGCGATCACGGCCCGGCAGGCCAGCTCGTTCACCCCGAACGACAGCGCCTCGGGCGACACCCAGCCCGACGCCTCCTCGATTCCCTGCTGGTCGTCCTCGGCGCACGCGGAGACATACGCCGCCGCGGCCTCGAAGAGGTTCGGCTGACGCTGCCGGACGACCTTCGCCGGCGGCGTACCCGCATCGTCCGCGGCGTCGCCCGCCCTCCGCGCCGCGAGCCTGCGGATTCCGTTCATGACCTTGTCGAACACCCTGGCCCCCTTTCATCACACCGTCACCCTTCCGGTGTACCCCGCCGGTATGACAAGTCTTCCTGCGTGCTCCTGCGGGGGCGTCCTCACCGGGTGCCTCCCGCGGACGGGTGAACGGCTTCCCGGAGCGGTCCGGGCCGCTGCGCTCGACCGTCGCTGCCGCCGACCGGCCGCCGCTGCCGCCTGCGGAAGGGCGGCTGCGCCGGATCGCCGGCTGCCGTGGCGGAACGCGCCGCCTGCCCGGTGTGTGGACGGATCACTCCGGTGCCGGGTCAGTCCTCCCTGACCGCCAGCGCGAGGAAACGCTCCTCCTCATCGCGGTACGAGATCAGCCGCCATCCCGAACCGGCCAGCAGCGGGCGGAGGTTGGACTCGGCGCGCAGGTCGTCGGGAGTCAGCCGGCGCTTCTGGCGGGCCGCCAGTGCGGCCCTGCCGATGGGGTGGAAGAGTGCGAGACGTCCGCCCTGACGCACCACTCTGGCCAGTTCACACAGGTCGCCGGCAGGATTCGGCAGGTGCGCGACCAGCCCGGAGGCGAACACCGCGTCGATCGACGCGGTGCGCAGCGGCAGCCGTGCCGCGTCCGCCTGGAGCAGCGCGGCATCGCGGTCGCGCCCGGCGCCGACCGCGGCCTTCAGCATCTCGAGCGTCAGATCGGCGCCGACGACCGTACCGGCCGGACCCACCGCCTCGCGCAGGACGGGCAGCGCGCGTCCGGTGCCGCAGCCCGCGTCCAGGACCGCGTCGCCGGGGGCCAGATCCAGTGCCGCGACCCCCGCGACGAACGCGGGCACGTCGTCGGGAAACCGGACGTCCCAGTCGGCGGCCCGGGCGCCGAAGAACTCCTGCACATGCATGTGGTCGTCGGTCATGCGCCCATGATTCCGCAGTCCCGGGCATACTCGCCGATCCACCACCGGAACAGAGGTGCGGTGCACGCGTTCGACCTCGGCACGATCGTTCTGAAACATCGGCTGTCATATTCCGGCAGCTTTCGAAATGCGCCCCCGCCCCGCGCGCCCATCGCGACTACCGTCCCTGATCCATGGGACACCTGGACCACGCCACGTTCGGCTGGCTGACCCCCGTGCTGTCGTACGCGATGGCCTGCATCGGCGCCGCCCTCGGGCTGCGCTGCACCGTGCGCGCACTCGACGCGACCGGCCGCTCCCGCCGCAACTGGCTGCTCACGGCGGCCTCCGCCATCGGCACCGGCATCTGGACGACGCACTTCGTCGCGATGCTCGGATTCGGTGTCACCGGCACCGACATCCGCTACAACGTCCCGCTCACCATCCTCAGCCTGGCCGTCGCCATGGCCGTCGTCGGCGCGGGGGTCTTCGCCGTCGGCCACAGCCGCGACCGGGTCCGCGCCCTGCTCCTGGGCGGGCTGACCACCGGACTGGGTGTCGCCGGCATGCACTACCTCGGCATGGCGGCCCTCCGGCTGCACGGCGACGTCACCTATGACCCGCTGCTCGTCGCCCTCTCCGTCGCCATCGCCGTGGCCGCCGCGACCGCCGCCCTGTGGGCCGCGCTCAACATCAGGTCGTCGCGCGCGGTCGCCGTCGCCTCCCTCGTCATGGGCGCGGCCGTCAGCAGCATGCACTACACCGGCATGCTCGCCGTGAGCGTGAACGTCGCGCCCTCGGACGCGGTGCTGCCCGGGGCCACGACGATGCAGTTCATCTTTCCCCTTGCCGTCGGCCTCGGGTCGTACCTCTTCCTCACCTCGGCCTTCGTCGCCCTCACCCCGACGGCACACGAACGAGCCGCCTACGCGTCGGCCGAGCGGACCACCGAGCCCGAGCCCCGGGTGGCCGCACCGGCGCCGACCAGTTCGTAGGGCGCCCCCGCCCCCGGTACGCCCCGGACCGGTCCGCCATCCCGGACCAACCGCCCGCCCCGCACGGCCGTCCCACTGCGTCCAACACCCCGTACCCGGAACGAGGAGGCCATGCGCACACCTCGCAGCAAGCCCGGCGCCGAGACGCCGCCCCCGTGGCCGGCGGCGGCAGTCGGCTCCCCGTCCGTCCGCGGGCGCCGTGCCCACGCAGGGCCGCCTGCGGACGAACGGGCCGGCCCCGGCTCCGCCCACGGACCGGCCGACGCACACGGGCAGGCACCGCGCCCGGGGGAGCGCCGGCGGCTGCGCCCCCGGACCGTACGCGCCAAGATCATCTCCCTGCTGATGGTCCCGGTGGTCTCCCTGCTGGCCCTCTGGGGGTTCGCCACCGTCACCACCGCGCAGGACATCGCGCGGCTCCGGCAGCTCCAGGACGTCGAGGACCGCGTCCGCGGACCCGTCGCGGAGACCGTGAGCGCGCTCCAGGCCGAACGGCGCGCAGCCCTCCGGCAGATCGCCGCGCCCGACGGCTCGCGCGCCGCCGAACTCCGGCAGCAGGCCAGGGGCACCGACGCCGCACTCGCCGGTCTGTCCCTCGACCCGTCCCACACCGTCGCCGACGGGGGCGTTCTGCCCCGTGACGTCGCCGGGCGGCTGGCCGCGTTCGTCGCCCAGGGTCGCGGACTCGCCGCCCTCCGCGTATCGGTGCTCGACGGCAGCACCGACTGGGACAGTGCCTACGAGCACTACACGACGGCCATCGGCACCGGCTTCGGCGTCGCCGGCGCCCTCGCCGGCGTCCAGGACCCCGGCACGGGCTCGGACGCCCGGGTGCGACTCGAATTCGCCCGGGCCGGCGAGATGCTCGCCCGCGAGGACGCACTGCTCACGGCCGCCCGGGCAGCCAGGTCGTTCACCGCCGACAGGCTGCGGCGGTTCACCGGCGCCGTGGAGACCCGTCGTGCGCTCACCGAGTCCGCCGTCGCCGACCTGCGGCCGCGTGAGCGGGACGCCTGGCGCGAACTCGCGGCGCAGAGCGCGTACCGCGACCTCCGGTCCGCCGAGGACGCCACCGCCGCCGCGCCTGCGGGCCGCCGCGCGGCCTCGGCCGTGCCCGTCACCACCTGGGACACCGCCCACGATGCGGTCCGCGCCGGGATGCGGGACATCGAGGCGAACGCCCGGCGCGGAGCGGCGGACCGGGCCGACCCGGTCGGACGGGGCATGTTCACCGCCGCCGGTGCCGCGGTCCTCCTCGGCCTGGCCGCGGTGGCCGCCTCCCTCGTCATCTCCGTACGCATCGGCCGCGCCCTCGTCGTCGAACTCGTCACTCTCCGCAACACGGCCCTGGAGATCGCCCGCCACAAACTGCCCCGCGCCATGCGCCGCCTCCGGTCCGGCGAGGCCATCGACGTCCGGGCCGAGGCGCCGCCGGGGCCGCCGCCGCAGGACGAGATCGCCGAGGTCGGCGAGGCACTGTCGACCGTCCACCGCGCCGCCCTCAGCGCCGCCGTCGAGCGCGCCGAACTCAGCAGGGGCATCTCCGGTGTGTTCGTCAACCTGGCCCGCCGCAGCCAGGTCCTGGTCCACCGGCAGCTCACCCTGCTCGACGGTATGGAACGCCGGGCCGAGGACCCGGGCGAGCTCGGAGACCTCTTCCGCCTGGACCATCTGACGACCCGTATGCGCCGCCATGCGGAGAGCCTGATCATCCTGTCCGGCGCGGCACCGGGCCGGGCCTGGCGGGTGCCCGTGCCGCTCACCGACGTCGTCCGCGCCGCCGTGTCCGAGGTCGAGGACTACGCGCGGGTCGAGGTACGGCAACTGCCCGAGGCCGCAGTGGTCGGGGCGGCGGTCGCCGACCTCACCCACCTGCTCGCCGAACTCGTCGAGAACGCGGCACAGTTCTCGCCCCCGCACACCAAGGTCAGGGTCAGTGGCGAGCCCGTCGGGAACGGCTACGCACTGGAGATCGAGGACCGGGGACTGGGCATGGGCAGGGAGGCCCTCGCGGACGCCAACCGCCGTATCGAGCAGTCCGAGGCGCTCGACCTCTTCGACAGCGACCGGCTGGGCCTCTTCGTCGTCAGCCGGCTGTCGGCGCGGCACGACATCAAGGTGAAACTGCGGACCTCGCCGTACGGAGGGACCACCGCGGTCGTCCTGCTCCCCACCGCTCTGCTGCAGAGCGCCCAGCCGGCAGGTGCCGCCCCGCCGCCCGGCCACCACGAGTCCGAACCCGGCACGGCGCCGCGGCCCGTGACGCACTCCGCCCCCTTCGCCGTGCCGGACGCCGCACCGCGTCCGGCCCCCGACGACGACCGGTCGCCGACGGCTCGGCCCGGTCGGCAGGGCACCGAGGCCCGGTCCCGGGAAGCGGCCCCGACGCCCGGGGTCATCGCCCTACGGCTGCGCGACCGTGCCCCGTCACCACCCCCCGAGGGTCCCCACGCGGGACGCCCCGGCGTCCGGCCGCCGGCCCAGGGCGACGCCGCCCGCGGAGACCACTCCGATCCCGAGGACGCGGGCGCCCTGCCGCGCCGCGTGAGGCAGGCCAACCTCGTCCCGCAGTTGCGCGAGGCGGCGCGGCCCGAACAGCCGGACCCGGCCGGACACGCCCCGGACGAGGCACCGGAACGCACCCCGGAACAGGTCAGGGACCGGATGACCGCCTATCGCGCCGGCTGGGCACGCGGTGGTGGCGCCGCCCCGGGCAGTCCCACCCACAGCAGCGCTCACAGCAGTGAAGGAGACCACGCATGATCGACCACGAGAGGACCCTCCACCCCCGCTCCGGAGAACTCGACTGGCTGCTCGACGACCTGGTGCTGCGGGTGGGCGAGGTCCGCCACGCGGTCGTGCTCTCCAGCGACGGCCTCGCCGTGGGCGCGTCCGGCGGCCTCACCCGGGAGGACGCCGAGCACCTCGCGGCCGTCTCCTCCGGATTCCACAGCCTCGCCAAAGGCACGGGACGCCACTTCCGCACCGGAGGGGTCCGGCAGACGATGGTCGAGATGGACGACGGGTTCCTCTTCGTCGCCGCCGCCGGGGACGGCTCCTGCCTCGCCGTCCTCAGCTCCGTCACCGCCGATGTGGGCCTGATCGCCTACGAGATGGCGCGGCTCGTGAAGCGCGTCGGCGAGCACCTCGGCACCCCGCCGCGCATGTCCGCGACCCCGCCCGCCGGCGGCTGACCCGCAGGGAGACTCCACCGACATGAACGATGCCGCCGACGGCGGCCCGGATCTCCGGGGCAGCCGCTGGTACGACGCCGAGGCGGGCCCGCTCGTCCGCCCGTACGCCATGACCGGAGGCCGCACGGAGCCGGGACCGAGCTCCGGGCGCCTCGACCTCATCGCGCTCGTCGACGCCGCCGCCGAGGCGGCGGACCGGGCCGCGGAGTGCCTGCTCGGGCCCGAGCACCGGGCACTCCTGGACCTCTGCCGCACCGAGACCCAGTCGGTCGCGGAACTCGCGGCGGACGCCGATCTGCCCGTCGGAGTCGTCCGGGTGCTCGTCGGCGATCTGCTGGAGGGCGGGCACGTCACGGTCTCCATGCCCGTACCGCCCGCGCAACTGCCGGACGAAAGGATTCTGCGGGAGGTGATCGACGGCCTCAGAGCCCTCTGAGACATCCACCGGTGACCGAAGGTCGGGAGGACGCGGACCACGAGTCGGGAGGGTGGGGGCAGGGAATCCCAGAGGTGTGGCGGGCGGAGGCCGCGGAGGCAACGAGGGCCGATCGCAGGTCCGGGTGGAGCAGACCGGGCGTCCTCCTCCGGGGCACACTGGTGGCGTCGTTCCCCGCAAGGCCCGCCGTTCCCCGCAAGGCCCGCCGTTCCCCGCAAGGCCCGTCGTTCCCCGCAAGGCCCGTCCGTCCCCGTGTCCGCGCCGGTACCGGCCGGCGTGGTACCGGCGCCACCCCATACCGCCGGCGCGCTCCAGCGCCGCCGCCGACGCCGAGGAGCAACGTGTCCGTACCGATCATCCTCGACTGCGACCCCGGGCACGACGACGCCGTCGCCATCCTCCTCGCCGCCGGGGATCCCGCGATCGACCTGCTCGCCATCACCACGGTCGCCGGCAACCAGGTGCTGGAGAAGACGACGCTCAACGCCCGTCGCATCTGCACCGCCGCGGGCATCACCGACGTGCCCGTCGCCGCCGGCTGCGCCCGCCCCCTCGTCCGGGAACTCCACGTCGCGGACGACGTCCACGGCGAGTCGGGCATGGACGGGCCGAGCTTCGGCGAACCGACCGTCGGCACCGTGCCCGAGCACGCCGTCGACCTCATGCACCGGCTCCTGACCCGGCATCCGGAGCCCGTCACACTCGTCCCCACCGCCCCGCTGACCAATATCGCCCTACTCCTCACCCGCCATCCCGACGCGGCGGAGCACATCCGCGAGATCGTGCTCATGGGCGGCTCGACGGAACGCGGAAACCGCACCCCCGCCGCCGAGTTCAACATGTACGTCGACCCGGAGGCCGCCGACGTTGTCTTCCGCAGCGGGCTGCCCGTGACCATGTGCGGGCTCAACGTCTCCCACCAGGCACTCGTCACCCCCGACGTGCTGGCACGGTTGGAGGGGCTCGGCACGGACCTCGGACGCATCTGCGCGGAGCTGATGACGTTCTTCGCCGCCGCCTACCGGCGGCTTTGGGGGTTTCCGGCGCCACCCCTGCACGATCCGGTGGCGGTGGCCCGGGTCATCGACCCGGAGATCGTGGACTGTGTCGACGCGAGCGTCGCCGTCGAACTCCGCGGGGAGTTCACGCGCGGGGCGACCGTCGTGGATCTGCACCGCTACCTCGACCGGCCGGTCAACGCCCGTGTCGCGGTGGGCCTCGACCAGGAGAGGTTCTGGGACCGGGTCGTCGGTGCCGTCGACAGGCTCGGACGGCGGGTGGCCGGCCCGGCGGGCGCGGGACCGGACGGCCCGCGCACGGAGGACGGCCCCGGATGACCTGCGGGGCGCCCGCCGCCACCCGCCGGGCGTGCGGAGGCCCGCCGGGGGTGGGGTGCCGGCATGGGTGCCGGCCGGCCCCGCCGCCAACCCCTCGCGGGCACAAGGGGACCACCGGGCGAGGGCCCACGGTCGTACCCGCCCTCACGCGGCGCCCGTCGCGGCGATCACTGCCGCGAGGAGCAGGGCCTGCGCAGTGCCCGGCGGCGCGCGGGGCGCCGGAGCGGCGGCCGAGTGTCGCAGCCGGCCGCCACCGCGTCGCGCAGGATCTCGTCCCGCAGCCGGCTGCAGCAGCGGTCGATCAGGCGGGAGACGTGCATCTGCGAGATGCCGAGGTCCTCCGCTATGCCCCTCTGCGTCATGTCCCGGAAGAAGCGCAGATAGAGGATCCGCCGTTCGCGGTCCGGCAGCCCGTCCAGACGGGGCCTGACCGCCTCGCGGTCGATGACGACGTCGAGCGCCGGATCGGGGCCGCCCATCGCGTCGGCCAGCGTGTAACCGTCCTCGCTGCCCTGCACCTCCGCGTCGAGGGAGAGGGCACTGTAGCTGTCGAGGGCCTCCAGACCCGCCCCGGCCTCCTCCTCCGTCATACCCGCCTGCCGCGCGATCTCGGCGGTACTCGGCTCACGGCCGCCGACGGTCTGGTCGAGCTCCTGGCGGGCGGTGCGGACCCGGTTGCGCAGGTCCTGCACCCGTCGCGGCACGTGCACGGTCCACGTGTGGTCGCGAAAGTGCCGCTTGATCTCCCCGTTGATCGTCGGGACGGCGAACGACTCGAACGCGCCGCCGCGGTCCGGGTCGTACCGTTCCACGGCCTTCACCAGTCCCAGCGCGGCGACCTGGCGCAGATCCTCCAGCGCCTCGCCCCGGTTGCGGTAGCGCCCCGCCAGCCGGTGGGCCATGGGCAGCCAGGTGCGTACCAGTTCCTCCCGCAGCGCGGTCCGCTCCGGCCCGTCGCCGAGCCGGGCCAGCCGGGCGAAGGCGGCCGCCGTGTCCGGGGCGTCGTCGTGGGGATGCCTGCCGCTCCCATGTGTCTGCCTGCTCACTCTCAGCTCCTCGTGCGGTGCTGACGGTGTCGATCGCCCGGAGCCGAAGGCGGCCTGGGGCGTGCAGGGCACGCAAGGGCTCCGAAGCACGTGTGAGCGCCTGCCCGGGGGCCCTCCCGGCAAACGCCCGCAGAAGGGCGGGGCCGGACTCGAACGGCCTTCCGGATGGGGAAGACTGGACGGTGACATCCCGTTCGCACCACGGAAACGGAAGAGGCAGGGCTCAGTGACCGAAGCGCACCAGGACGCGGCACCCCCTCCCGGCACCTCGGCGCTGCGGGCCGACTGCGGTGACTGCTTCGCCCTCTGCTGCGTGGCACTGCCCTTCTCCGCCTCGGCCGACTTCGCCGTCGACAAACCCGCGGGCCGGCCCTGCGGCAACCTTCGCGACGATTTCCGCTGCGGTATCCACACCCGGCTCCGGGACGGCGGATTCCCCGGCTGCACCGTGTACGACTGCTTCGGCGCGGGCCAGAAGGTCTCCCGGGTGACGTTCGCGGGGCGGAGTTGGCGATCGGCCCCGGGCAGCGCCTGGCAGATGTTCGACGTCTTCCCCGTGATGCGCCAACTGCACGAGCTGCTGTGGTATCTGACCGCTGCTCTGGCGCTGCCGCCCGCCCGTCCGGTGCACCCGGCTGCACGTGCTCTCCGCGATGAGATCGAGGCGGTGACACTGCGGGACGCCGAGGAACTGCTCGGGACCGACGTCGCCGCGCTGCGCGGCCGTACGGGCGAACTGCTGCTCAGGGCGAGCGCGCTGGCGAGGGCCGGGGCCGGGCCGGGCCGGGGGAAGAACCGCAGGGGGGCTGACCTCCTCGGGGCCGGGCTCGCGGGCGCCGACCTCCACGGCGCGGATCTGCGCGGAGCCTGCCTGATCGCCGCCGACCTCCGCGGAGCCGATCTGCGTCTGGCCGATCTCCTCGGCGCCGACCTCAGGGACACCGACCTCTCGGGTGCCGACCTCACCGGCAGCATCTTCCTCACCCAGCCGCAGCTCCAGCAGGCGAGGGGAGACGCGGCGACGCGGCTGCCGTCCGGACTCCACCGTCCCGCGCACTGGATAGCCTGAGCGGGCCCTCGGGTCGTCCGGTTGCGGACGACCCGCCCGGCGTCCGCCGGTGACGCGACGGACCGACCGACGGATGCAGCGGAAACCGGGCGGGGCCCGGCGGACGCCGGGCGGCGCTGTCGCCGTACCGGTCCCCGCATAACGGGCACACGGACGGGTACGTTCACCGCCGGACAGGGCCGGACCCCGGCAGCGAGCCGGCGCCGGAGGCTGACGACCCGCGCCGGAGGGCACGCAGGGCCCACCCGCCCGGCCCGTCCCGGGACCCGAGGCCGTGCCCGCGCGAGCCACCCGCGCCGACTCCGGCGCGGGAGCGCGGATCGTGGACGCCCGGCGTGGGTCCTATGTGCCCGCCGCGTCGAGGAGCACCTGGGCCAGCTCGTGCGGTCGGGAGAACATCGGCCAGTGCCCGGTGTCCAGCTCGACCAGCCGCCAGTGCTCGCCGCGCAGCAGTCGGGCCACATCGGGGCCCGGCTCCTCCCCGTCGAGCAGGCACTTGACGTACGTCGCCGGCAACTCGCCGAGCGCCCGTCCGAGCACCGCCGGTTCGGTCAGCGTCGCGCCGGGGTGCGGAGTCGCTCCTGCGACGAGTCGCCCCGCCTGCTCGTCACCGAGCCCCTGCCCGGTGCAGTCGGCCGTGGTCAGCGGTGCCCAGAAGCCACCGGTCGCGGCTATCGAGGCCTCGATGGCCGCCCGGCCGTCGGGCCACGAGGACACGAACGACTCGCCGTCCACCGGGACGTTCGAGTCGACGAAGACCACGCGCCGCAGCCGGTCGCCGATCCGCTCGGCGGCCTGACCGACCGGGATCCCCGAGTAGCTGTGTCCGACGAGCACGACATCCCGCAGGTCGTGCTGCTCGATCGCGTCGACGACGTCCTGGACGTGGGTCTGCTGCCCCGCCGGCACGCCGCTCTTCTCGGCGAGGCCGGACAACGTCACCGGACGTACGCCGTGACCGCCCGCACGCAGCTCCGGTACCACGTCGTCCCACGCCCACGCACCGAGCCAAGCGCCCGCCACCAATACGAAGTTCACCATGCCCGCACCGTAGCGAAGGGGTACGACAATCGAGTCCGGCCCGCGTCCGGCCCGCGTCCGGCCCGCGTCCGGCCCGCGTCCGGCCCGGCCGGCCCACCGGGTCGCCCGGGCCCGGCACCCGTTCGCCNGCCGGCCCACCGGGTCGCCCGGGCCCGGCACCCGTTCGCCCGGCCGGTCCACCTGCCCGGCTTCGCCGTCGGGTTCCGCGGCCGGACCAGCGGTCTCCGGACCGTGCCTCCACCGCGTGCGGCGAGGGCCGCCCGCCGGTTCAGCGGCCGGGGTACGGAGGCGCCTCCGTGATGTCGAGGAAGACCTGGTCCGCCTCCGGCCAGCGGTCCAGGACCGCCGCCTTGATCCTCTCGCTCACGAGTTCGATCTCCTCGCTGTCCAGCCCCGGCGCCAGATCGATCCTGGCGGCGAGGAGCACGGAGTCGACCCCCAGACGCATCGTCAGCAGGGCCGCCACGTTGTCGATCTCCGGCTGCTCGTCCAGCATGGCGCGGACGGCGCGGCGCATGCCGGGATCGACGGCGACACCGATGAGGAAGTCCCGCGCCTCGCGCCCCAGCCGGTACGCGACGTACACCAGCAGCAGGCCGATCGCGAGGGACGCCGCCGCCTCCCACGCGACCCTGCCGGTGACCAGGTGCAGTCCCATGCCGGCCATTGCGAACAGCACCCCGACCACGGCGGCGCCGTCCTCCGCGATCACGGTGCGGTGCGCGGGGTCCCGGGCCTCGTCCCCCTCCCTGCGGTACTGGTAGAGCGCGCGGACGAGCGACGTCCCCTCGGCGAGCAGCGCGACGCCCAGCACGGCGAGCCCTGCCGCGTAGTGTCCGGCGGACACCGGCCGGTCGCCCTCGCGCAGTGCCTCGAACGCCTGGAAGAACGAGAAGCAGCCGCCCATGACGAAGATGCCGACGGCCGCGAGCAGGGACCAGAACCAGCGCTCCTTGCCGTAGCCGAACGGGTGCCGGCGGTCGGCCGGCCGACGGCTGCGGCGCAGGGCGGCGAGGAGGAAGATCTCGTTGAGGCTGTCGGCCACCGAGTGCGCCGCTTCCGACAGCAGCGCGGGCGACGACGCCAGGAGACCGCCGACGGTCTTGGCCGCCGCGATGAGGAGGTTCGCGGCGAGCGCGACGAGAACGGTCAGCCGGGTCCTGCGGTCCGAGCGGTGCCCGCGTCCGCCGTGCTCCCGGTTCACGACCACTCACCCCCGGGGCCGGTCCGGCGACCGGCACGGACGGTTGTGGTGCTCATGGCTCGCGGGTACCCCGTACCACCGCCGGCAGACACCGGCACGGCCGGAAGGGGCACTCACGGGTCCGTCGGCGGGCCCGGGTGCCTCAGTGGGCGACGACCCTCTTCACGAGCAGCTTCACGGCCGCCGCGATGGACTCCGCGTCGATCCCGGCGGCGTGCAGTTGCTCCTCCGGCGTCGCGGAGAGGGGCATGTCGCGTACGGCGAGGCGGGCGAGCCTGGGCGCGGGACGCCCGTCCGAGAAAGCCTCCGCGACCGCGTCGCCGATCCCGCCCTCGGGCCGGTGGTCCTCCACCGTGAGGACGCAGCCCGTGGCCCCCGCGGCGTCGTTGAGCGTGTCCACGTCCACGGGCTTCACCGAGTACAGGTCGACGACCCGGACCGGAATGCCGTCCGCCGCGAGCGCGTCCGCCGCGCGCAGGGCCTCGTGGACCGTCACGCCCGCGGCGACGATCGTCGCCTTGTCGCCCCCGCCGCCGCGCAGCACCTTGCTGCCGCCGATCGGGAACTCCTCGTCGGGACCGTAGATGACGGGCGTCTCGCCCCGGCTGGTGCGCAGGTAGCGGACCCCGTCGAGATCCGCCATGGTCGCCACCAGCCGCGCCGTCTGGTTGGCGTCGCACGGGTACAGCACCGTCGACCCGTGGACGGACCGGAGCATCGCCAGATCCTCGAGGCCCATCTGCGAGGGCCCGTCCTCGCCGATCGACACGCCGGCGTGCGAGCCGACGAGATTGATGTCGGCACGGCTCACCGCGGCCATCCGGACGAAGTCGTGGGCGCGGGTCAGAAACGCGGCGAACGTCGAGGCGTACGGCACCCAGCCGCACGTCTGCAGGCCGACCGCCCCGGCCACGAGCTGCTGCTCGGCGATGTAGAACTCCAGGTACCGGTCGGGGTGTTCCTTCCCGAAGTACTCCGTGCGCGTGGAGTCCCCGACCTCGGCGTCGAGCGCGACGACGTCGCCGCGCGCGGAACCCAGCGCCGCCAGGGCGCGCCCGTAGGCGGTACGGGTGGCTTCCTCCGTGCCGGTCTCGAACCGGGGGAGTTCCAGCCGTCCCAGGTCCCGGTCGCGCCGGGCGCCCGTCGCGGGCGGCGGCTCGACCTGGACCGTGACGCACCGCGGGCCGCCGAGTTCCTCGATCGCCGCCTCCGCGTCGGGAAGCGGCTTGCCGTGCTTGCCCTCCCGGTCCTCGACGGCGGCGACACCGCGGCCCTTGCGGGTGGCCGCGATGACGGCCGTCGGTCGTTCGTCCACCTCGACCGCCTCCGTGAGGGCCTTGTCGACGGCCTCGACGTCATGGCCGTCGACCTCGACGGTGTGCCAGCCGAACGCCCTGAGCCGCCGCGCGTAGGCGTCGAGGTCGTGCTGATGGCGGGTCGGCCCGCGTTGCCCGAGCCGGTTGACGTCGATGATCAGCTTCAGATTGGCCAGTTTCTCGAAGGAGGCGTGTTCGACGGCCTCCCAGACGGAGCCCTCCGCCATCTCGCTGTCCCCGGAGAGCACCCAGACCCGGTACGGGAGGCGGTCGAGGTACTTGCCGCCGAGGGCCATGCCCACCCCGACCGGCAGCCCTTGGCCGAGCGAGCCCGTGGCGACGTCCACCCAGGGCAGCCGCGGCGTCGGATGGCCCTCGAGACGGCTGCCCCGCTTGCGGAACGTCAGCAGTTCCTCGTCGTCGATCGCGCCCGCTGCCTTGTAGAGCGAGTACAGCAGCGGCGAGGCGTGGCCCTTGGAGAAGACCAGCCGGTCGTTGGCCGGGTTCTCCGGGTCGGAGAAGTCGTAGCGCAGATGGTGGGCGAGGAGCACGGCGGCGAGATCCGCCGCCGACATCGAGGACGTCGGATGCCCCGAGCCCGCGGCATCGGCCGCCCGTACGGAATCCACCCTCAACTGCCGGGCCAGTTCGGTCAGTTCTTCGTTGCGCATGTCACTCCGTTCGCAGGCGGTCCGGTGACCGGTTCGCGTGTCGTCGTGCGGCCGTCACTTCCGGTTCCGGCCGGGCAGCCGGGCCAGTTCGGGCGACGAGGTGTCGAGCGGCACCGACCAGGAGCTGACGAGGCCGAGCTGCACCGCCTGGCGCGGCAGCGCGGCGTCCAGCAGCCAGTCGGCGGCCACGCGTACCCGGTTGCCCGGCATCGCCGCCAGGTGGTAACCGCGGGTCACCGCGCCCGCGAGCGGTCCGGACAGCGGAACGCCGAGGGGGTTGGCCGCCGCCTGGACACCGCCCAGGTCGACGGCGAAACCCAGGTCGTGGTGGCGGTAGGCGCGTGCGGTGCCGTACCCGAGCGACGCCGCGACGTTGTTGGCCGCCACGTCGCCCTGCCGCGTCGCGTGCTGCGCGGTCATCGGGGTCAGCTCGTAGCCGGTTCCGTTCCCGTCGTCCGCGCCGTCGCCGCCCGGCAGCGGGCGGGTCAGATCCGGTACGGCGGCGGCGTCCCCGCAGGCGAACACGTCGGGATGGCCCGGCACGTTCAGCTCGGCGGTCACCCGCAGCCTGCCGCGGTCGACGGGCAGCCCGACGTCGGCCACGAGCGGATCCGGCCGCACACCGACGCACCACACCAGGGTCCGGGTCGGGACGAACTCGCCGTCGTCCAGCAGCACCCCGTCGGGCGTAGCCTCCTTGATGGAGGTACCGGTGCGCACCTCCACGCCCCGGGCGCGCAGCACCCGGTCCGCGGTCTCGGACAGCCGCCGGTCGAGTTCGGGGAGCACCCGGGGCGCGATGTCGAGGAGCAGCCACCGCGGCCGGGTGTCCGGAGAGCGCCAGGCCGGGCCGAACGGTTCCTCCGGCCGCGACATCTGGGCGTGCAGCTCGTCCGTGAAGATCTTGCCCTGCGCCGCCACCTCGGTGCCCGTGTACCCGGCGCCGACCACGACGAAGGTGCAGCGTGCCCCGCACTCGTCGGCGTGCGGCGCCGCGCCCGCCATCTCGACCTGCCGGACGACGTGGTCGCGGAGGTAGAGCGCTTCGGGCAGTCCGCGGAAGCCGTGCGCGTACTGGCTCACGCCGGGGACGGGGAGCAGCTTGTTGACGCTTCCGACGGCGAGTACGAGCCGGTCGTACGCGAGCTCCCCGGGCGAGCCCTCTGGGTCCGTGTAGTGCAGGCGGCGCCCGGCGAGGTCGACCCGCGTCGCCTCGCCCAGCACGAGCCGCACCCGCGGGAGGGTGCGCACGAGGGAGACGGTGACCCTCCGCGGCTCCAGGATCCCGGCGGCCACCTGGGGCAGCAGGGGGAGATACAGAAAGTAGTCGGTGGGATTGAGCAGAACGATCTCGACGCGTTCCCTGGCCAGGGAACGGGACAGGGCTCGGGCCGTACGGTGGCCGGCGAACCCGGCTCCGACGATGACGATCCTGGTCACGCCGTCCCGCTGTGGCCGTGACCGGCCCTGCCGGGGCGTGGTGTGCGGGGCCTGCGCGTGAGGGGTCCGGATGTCGTCGGCCTGCACGGCGAATCGCCTCCCGTGGGGAAGTAGGGCATGCGACGGACGGGACGTTCCGAGTGCCCTGCCGGCGCGGTGCCAAACGCCGCCGTCGCCGCCGTCGGAGAACGTCGTCGCAATAGCGTCCGTACAACCAGCCTCCCCCCGTCGAACTGTCGCGGCCACACGAAATTCGCATGGATTCGCACACTGCTTCAGTCCGGAACAATCACATCGCGCAAAAAGCGGTCCACGCGCCCCACCTGTGGTTCCGATTGCCATACTGCTCACGTTCGCAGAACAGATGTGCTGGCGTCGGCCCTCTCGGCCGGCCTTCCCCGAGGCGGCCGGGACGACCGCGACCTGGGGTTCCCCCCGCCACTTGTCGGCGCACACCCACGGAGAGAAGTGATCGATGGCCCCCGAACTCTCTGGCGGCATCGGCGGAGACGCCGCCGCTCTCGCGCTGAAAATACTGGTCGCCGGCGGGTTCGGCGTCGGCAAGACGACGCTCGTCGGAGCGGTCAGCGAAATCCGGCCACTGCGCACCGAGGAACGGCTCAGCGAGGCGGGCGAGAGCATCGACGACACCGGCGGAGTCGACCAGAAGACGACCACCACCGTCGCCATGGACTTCGGGCGCATCACGATCCGCTCGGGACTGTCCCTCTATCTCTTCGGCACACCCGGTCAGGACCGCTTCTGGTTCCTGTGGGACGAGCTCTCGCAGGGCGCGCTCGGCGCGGTGGTCCTCGCGGACACCCGCCGCCTCGAGGACAGCTTCCCGGCCGTCGACTACTTCGAGCACCGGCGCATCCCGTTCGTCGTCGCCGTCAACTGCTTCCCGGGCGCGCGGACCTACGGGGCGCACGAGGTCTCCCGCGCGCTGGACCTCGACCGGGGGACGCCGGTCGTGCTGTGCGACGCGCGCGACCGTGATTCGGGGAAGGAGGTGCTGGTCCGGCTGGTCGAGTACGCCGGACGGATGCACACCGCCCGGCTGCTCGACTCGGTGGGGTGAGGAAGGCGCGGGTTGGGGCGGTGGAGGCCGCGGGCCCGTGGGCGGGGCGCGGTCGGGTCAGACGTCGTCAGCCGGCGACGTCCGCCACGGCCCGGACCTTCTCGACACGTACCCGGACCAGCAGTTCTCCGGGCACCCCGTTGCGCGCACCGTACTCCTCGGCGCGGTCCTCGCCCATGTAGCGTGCGGCGATCCGGGTGGCCCAGTACCGCAACTGCTCAGGGTCCTCGCCCAGTTCCGCGCGGCCCTGGACGACCACGAACGAGAACGGCGGACGGTCGTCCTCCACACAGAGGGCGACTCTGCCGTCGCGGGTCAGGTTCCGGCCCTTCACCGTCTCCTTCCCGGTGTTGAAGACCACGTCGTCACCGTCGAGGAGGAACCAGACCGGTGCGATGTGCGGGCCGCCGTCCGCGCTGACGGTCGACAGTTTCGCGGTGCGGGTGCCCTGGGACACGAACGCCCGCCATTCGTCCTGAGACATCTTTCTCGCCATGGGAACCATCCTCGGACGCGACCCGTGGTGAGGGAAAGCCAACTCTCCGCTGCCGTGCGCCCTTGATGACTCCTTGCCGGGACGGGGACAGTGCGCGAGGCTTACCCGCGACACGGGGGAACGCGAACACACGAACGGGGAGGAACGCCATGGCAGCGGACAAGGGGCTCGACTGGCTCCTGGACGACCTGACCAAGAGGGTCTCGTACATACGGCACGCGCTCGTCCTGTCCAACGACGGCCTGGTGACCGGGGCGAGCACGGGACTCGCCCGGGAGGACGCGGAGCACCTCGCCGCCGTCTCCTCCGGACTGCACAGCCTCGCGCGCGGCTCGGGCAGGCACTTCCGTGCGGGCCGGGCGAGGCAGACCATGGTGGAGTTCGACGACGCGATGCTCTTCGTCACCGCCGCGGGCGACGGCAGTTGTCTGTGCGTGCTCAGCGCCGCGGAGGCCGACGTCGGCCAGGTCGCCTACGAGATGACGCTGCTGGTGAACCGGGTGGGAGAACACCTGGCGGTGGCCGCGCGGCAGCCGGGGCGGATCACGGTCGCCGAATTCTGAGGCCCGCGCCTCAAGGCCCTGCGCCGCGCCCGGCACCTGTCCGGGGACCGTCGCCCGGGACCGCCTGACGGCCGTGGTCGTGTCCGCACGTCGTGGCCCGGGTCGGCGGTTGTCCACAGGCAGAGCGAGAACGTGCCACACGGGGTTACGGTCGTCACTGAGAGTGTTCGTCTGTACGGGGGAGGTCGCGATGAGCGACGACATGACCGCAGGCATGCCCAGGACGGTCACGGGCGCGCCCCGGCGCGGGCCGACGGTGGACCGGCCCGGCGTCGCGGCGGGTCCGGAGCGCGTTACCGGTCACGCCGGCCGTGGAAGGGTGTCCACGGACACCGTGCCCCGGGGGCGCGCCGCGGTGGCCCTGGAGCTGAAGCGGGGCGAGTTCGAGCTCGCGGTCCAGCTCGGCCATGTCCGTACGGCGCCGGGCGGCAGCCCGGGGCGGAGGCGGGTGCCCCGGGAGGAGATCACGCGACTCCGAGAGGCCGTCGGATTTCCCGAGGTGCTGCGCGAGCGGGTCCGGACCCTCGGTTCGGTGGATGCCGCCCGGCTCGTGTCCACGACCGCCGTCCGCTTCACCGGACTCGCGCGGACCGGGCACCTCACTCCGGTCCGCCTCCGGCTGAACCGCTACAGGGCCGTCGTGTGGCTCTATCTGGCCTCCGAAGTCCGGGAGTTCGCCGACAGGAATCCCGATCTGCTGGTGGGGAAGCTGCCGTCGAGGCTTCGCGCCGGACTCGACGAGGGCGAGGACTGGCGTGCCCGCAACTGGCGAGGACGCCACCTCGGCACCCTGCTCCGGCTGGCGGACGACCCCTGGGCGCGCGCGGCCGCCATCGCATCCCTCCTCGATGCCTCCCCGCTGGCGGAGGTCGTGGACGACCCGCACGAGCGGGCGTATCTGGAACGTCTGCGCCCGGAACGACCCTTCGGTCGCACGGAGTCGTCGGCCGTGCGCGAGATCACGGACCGGCTCCTGCTGGCGGAAGCTCCCGAAGAGATCCTCTGGCACCGGATGAGTCTGACGTTGTCCCTGGACGAGGCACGTGCCTCGCGCCCGGCGCCTCGCCCGGCCACCGGCCGGCTCCGCCCCGGCGCTCCTTCTGCCGGCGGTCCGCTCCGGCCACACCCGAGGGACGCCCCACCCGGTGTGGGTCGGGACGGCCCGCCCGGAGCCGGCTCCGGGCGGGCTTCCGGAGCACTGCCCCGGCCCCGTTCCGTCCCGGAGTCCCGTACCGGACCCGAGGTACGCGCCCTGTCGGAGGCCCGCCCCAGGCCCGAGGCCCGTTCTCGTGCCCAGGCCACGGTTCCTCGGCGGTCCCCTTCCGGCGGGGAGGCCGCTATGCGGCTGCCGGCCGGCCCCGCTTCGAGGAGTTCCGGGCGGCCCCGGTTCCGGGCCGACGGGAGTCCCCGTCTCCCCTCGGACGGGGACGGGGACGGGGCGGCCCGGCATCGCGCGCCGTCCGGGCGGGCGCCCAAGCGCTGCCGGCCCGGTGGGGCCGGCTGACGGCCTCCCCGTCACACGCGGCTGACGGCGCGTCATGAACGGTTCCGCCGGGGAGGCCGTCGGCGTCCCGGGGCCTACCGCTGTGACTGGGTGCCGCCGGCGGTGCCACGGGGCACGACGCTCGACAGGACCGAGGGCAGTGTGTGCCAGTCCGACGAGACCACGCTCGCGTGCCTGCCGGCCAGCAGAGCGACGCGGTCGCGGGCCTGTGCCTCCGTAGGGCTGGTGCTGTCGATCGCGGGCGGCACGCTGTGGGCGCTCGTCATGAGGACGAGGTAGTGGTTCCGGTCGTACCACGCGGTGTCGATCGAGCCGCCCGCGTAGAGGGAGGCGCCCCCGTCGAAGACGACGAACCACGGGCGGAGGGAGGCGTCCGAGTAACGGCCGCGCGGGTCGCCGGCCTGCGCACCGAGTACGGCGGGGAACGCCGAGGCCTCGGGCAGCCGGCCGGCCGAGGCGAGGTTCCGCAGATGGGTGGCGTACTCCCGGTCCGTCCACAGCGTGTCGAACGGGTTCCCCTGCTCGACCGTGCCGGGGATGAGTTCGACGATGAACTTCCCCGCGAGGTCGGTGCGGGAGGGCCAGCCACGCGCGCGTACGGCGGTGTCCAGGTCCGGGTGACCCGCGGCCAGCTCGGCGGGCCGGTACAGCGCGTCACCGAGCCTGGCGGTGAGCAGTGCGTCCAGCGCGGCGGGGCCCCGGCCGTACTTGTTCTGGAAACCGTCCTTCATCTCGACCTTGAGCAGGATGGGTCGGTGTCCGGGGTTCGCTTCGTGCCAGGTGCGGATGTCGGAGAGGCAGCCGCTGAGATCCCTGTTGCGGGACTTGGTGCGCAGCTCGGCGGCGGTCGAGGCGTTCACACAGTTGTTGTCGTTGCCCACCGGATTGTCGTGGGCCACCCGGAAGGATCTGCCGAACACATTGGTCCACACGTCGATTTCGAGCATTCCCGCACCCGAGTCCAAGGCGTCGGCGAAATAGGGGTACTTCGCCTTCTCGTACGCGTTGTGGACGCCGACCGAGGTCGTCGACGAGTACGCCGGTTCCGTCACCTCGGTGCCCGGCGCGGCCGCCGCGGGTGCCTGTGCCGGTACGAGGGCCAGACCCAGTGCGGCGGCGGCGACTGATGCCGCTGTCATGCGCGAGAGCTTCCTCATGGTCCCCTGCCTGTGTCGGAAGTGGAGCAAATCCACGGCAGGGTAGGGGAGTTGGGCGAAGGATGGGAGATGTCCAAGCGGCGAAGAGGGAATCTTCCGGAACTTCCCCGTGATTCCGGGGGTGAGCGAGTGGCGGCCGTGCGACGGCTGGGAGCGCACGCGGTGGACGGACGCGTCCGTGCCCGCCCACCGCGTGCGGCCACCGGGTGTCCGTGGACGGGGAGGAGGCTCGTGCCGCAGGGGCCGCGTCCGCCCCGAGTCCCGTCGTGCCCGGTGCGTCCCTGCGCCGGTCGTGCGAAACCCGCCCGAGCGGTCCAGACCGCGGAACCCCAAGACCCCAAGGCTCCTGAACCCCTGAACCCCTGAACCCCGACCGCGCGAGCGCTCGGGTTCGCGCGCTTGCCGGTGGCGTGGCACACCGACCCGGCCCCGTCGCCCGAGCGAGGCCCGATTCGCCCGCCGTCCCGGTCGCACGGCCCCGACCGGGGTCGCCGGCGTGCGGACCGGGGTCGCGGCGGGCACGATGGCCGCATGCTGCTGGCCCGCCTCGCCGATGTGTCCCGGCAGATCGCTGCCGAGCCGTCACGCACCCGGAAGATCGAAGCCCTGGCGTCCCTGTTCCGCGACGCCCGGCCGCAGGAGGCCGGGCTCGTCATCTCCTATCTGGCCGGACGGCTTCCTCAGGGGCGGCTCGGCGTCGGCTGGAGCGTCCTCGGCCACCGGCCCGAGCCGGCCGGGGAGCCCGTCCTGACCGTCGAGGAGACCGACGCTGCGTTCACGGCACTCGCCGGCGTCGCGGGGCCCGGTGCCCAGGCGGAGCGCAGGCGGCTCGTCGGCGGTCTGATGGCCGCCGCGACCCCGCCCGAGCAGGAGTTCCTGTTGAGGCTGCTGACGGGCGAGGTGCGCCAGGGCGCCCTCCACGCGGTGGCACTCGAGGGCGTCGCCAAGGCGGTCGGCGCACCGGCGGGGGACGTCCGGCGGGCGGTGATGCTCGACGGTTCACTTCCCCGGGTGGCCGAGGCGGTACTGGCGGAGGGGCCGGCGGTACTCTCGTCCTTCCGGCTCCGTGTGGGACATCCCGTACAGCCCATGCTCGCCCACACTTCGGCGTCGGTGGCCCAAGCGGTCCGGGCTCTGGGCGCCTGCTCCGTGGAGGAGAAGCTCGACGGGGTCCGTATCCAGGTCCATCGCTCGGCCGGGGAGGTGCGTGTCCACACGCGGTCGCTCGACGACATCACCACCCGGCTGCCCGACGTGGTGGAGACGGTGCGGGAGCTGCCGGGGGACCGCTTCATCCTCGACGGCGAGGTGATCGCACTCGACCCGGCGGGCAGGCCGCTGCCCTTCCAGGACACCGCCTCCCGTGTCGGTTCCCGCACGGACGTGGCCGCCGCCACCGCGGCGGTCCCGCTGTCACCGGTCTTCTTCGACATCCTCGCCGCGGAGGGCAGGGACGTCCTCGATCTGCCCGGGCGCGAGCGCCACGCGGAACTGGCCGCGCTGGTTCCCGAGGCCATGCGGGTCCGGCGGTACGTCGTCGAGGATCCCGCGTCCCCCGTCCAGCTGGAGGGCGCCGAGGGTTTCCTCGCCGCCACGCTCGACCGCGGCCATGAGGGCGTCATGGTCAAGGGACTCGACGCGCCCTATGTGGCGGGGCGTCGCGGCCGCTCCTGGCTCAAGGTGAAGCCCGTGCACACGCTCGACCTGGTCGTGCCGGCCGCCGAGTGGGGCCACGGCCGCCGCACGGGACTGCTGTCCAACCTTCATCTGGCGGCACGGGGCGCCGACGGGGGGCTCGTGATGCTCGGCAAGACGTTCAAGGGGCTCACCGACGAGATGCTCCGCTGGCAGACGGAGCGGCTGCTGGCGCTGGCGGTGGAGGACGACGGCTTGGAGGTGCGAGTCCGGCCCGAACTCGTCGTCGAGATCGCCTACGACGGTCTGCAGCGGTCTTCGCGCTATCCCGCCGGCGTCGCGCTGCGGTTCGCCCGCGTCCTGCGCCACCGTCCCGACAAGCCGGCGGCGGAGGCCGACACGATCGAGGACGTCCTGGCGGCCACGCCCGTGGTGCTTCCGTCGGAGGGCTGACGCGCTGAGACGTGCTGCCCGGAGCAGCGGGGAGGAGGCGCGTCGAGGAGGAGATGGCCCCGGCCGGTCGGGGGATGCCGGCCGGGGCCGTTCACGGGGTGGGCGCACCGTCACCGATGGTGCGGTCTGCGACCACGCCTATATGAACGATAAACCATCTTAGAGCGTTCCTCGAAATTCCGTCGAGAGCTGATCGGGCCTGCTCCCGGTCCTCCCGGTCGCTCCGCTCCTCGAACGGTTTCCGGCACCGAGGGCCCGTACCCGAGATCCGCCGCCGACCGCGTCCGGGGAAGGGCTCCTGAGGCCGGGGGCTGCGGTGCGGTCCACGGTGGCCGGACTTGCGTTCGAGGGTGGTGATCGTGATGGGATGAGTCGATGCGACCCCCCACACGCATGACCGCGCATTCCCGCAATCCGTATGAGGAGCTTGCCCAACTGGCCGACCCGGAGCCGGAGTTCGCCGAGCACGGTGATTCCGCGGCCCGCGCGTACGGTGGTGCGCCCGCCCGCGGCATCCCGTCGGACGAGACGCCCGACGAATGGTCGCCGCCCAACCATCGCGGCAGGAGCCGGTTCGGAGCACTTCCGGTGGCGCTGAAGCTCACCGTCGGCGCCGTCGTGTGCGCCACGCTCCTCTGTGCCGGCGACCGGCTGACCCTCGCCTACGCCGAGGACAAGGCCGAGGAGAGGATCCGCGACTCGCTCGGTCTCGGCGCGCGCCCGGACGTCGACATCGCCGGCTTCCCCTTCCTCACCCAGGTGCTCGGACAGCGGATCGACCGGGTCGGCGTCACCCTGCCCGACGTGGCCGCCGACAAGGTCTCTCTCGCGGAGGTCCACGTCACCGCGCGCGACGTCCGGATCGTCGGCGATCTGCCGAGTTCCCTGCGGGGCGCCGTCGTCGACCGCATGGACGGCGACGTCCTGCTCTCCTTCGACGACCTGAACCGTGAACTCGGCTCGTCCCGGGTGAAGTTCACCAGAGCGGGTCCGGGCGTGGTCCACATGGCCGGGTCGCTGCCCGTGGCCGGCAGGGAGATCACGGTCCGGGCGGAGGCCCGCATCGAGCGGGACGGGCAGCGGGCCGTGTCGACCACCGTCGAAGGGATGCGGCTCGACGTCCCAGGGCTGTTCAGCTACCGGCCTGGCCAGGACCCCGGGCACTCCGGCCTGCACCTCCACCGCGAGGCCGCGGCGCGCATCAGCCGTGAGGCCGCCCGCGTCAGGGCCCTGCTGGCCCTGCCGGCCGTGGTGAAGCGGCTGGGGCTTCCCGAGTCCCAGATCGAACGCGCGCTGCGCAGCGAGAAGGAACTCAGCCGGCTCACCGGAACGCCGCGCTTCCTCCAGCGGCTGATGAAGGTCAACCTCGTCGATGTCGTCGTCGACCATCCCTGGCTGCTGGAGAAGGCCGGCATCGATCCCCGGCTGGTCGGCGCCCTGCTGGAGCTCCGGCCACCGCAGCTCTCCGACCGGCTGTCGCTGTCGTTCGAACTGCCGAGGACGACAGCCGGGGACATCCGGCTCGAGGACATCGCCGTGGAGCGCGAGGGCATCCGTGCCGACCTGACGGGGACCGGTCTTACCTTCGGCAAGCACTCCGCCGGCCGCCCTTCGGCCACCGGGCCTGCCGAAGCCGGCCCCGGCCACGGCCGCCCCACCGGCCCAGACCGCGAGAGCCCGGCCCCGACCGCCGCCTCCGGCGTGCCCTCAGCCGTCGAGGCCGGTGCGGGGCGCGATGCGGTGGTGGAACGCGACCGCCCCGGGGTCGACGACCGTCACCCCTCCGTCGACGGTCAGCGTGGCGCCGTTGACGAACGAGGCGGCGGGTGACAGAAGCCAGGCGACCGCCTCGGCGACCTCGGCCGGATCGCCGGGCCGGCGTGCGGGGATGAGCCGGGCGGCTTCCTCGTACGCCTTCTCGGTGCCGTCGGCGGAACCCGCGCCCGGCAGTCCGGCCTCCTCGGCGAAGCGCGCCATGCGCCGGTCGGCCATGTCCGTCCGTACCCAGCTCGGGCAGACGGTGTTGGCCCGCAACCCTGCGGGCCGTAGTCGACGGCGACGGAACGGCACAGCTGCAGCAGCGCTGCCTTGGACGTCGCGTAGGCGGCGTTGGCCTGGCCGTTGCGCAGTGCGGACACCGAGGCGACGGCCACGACGGCGCCGCGTGACCGGAGCAGATGGGGGAGGGCCGCGCGGAGGAGCAGGAACGGGCCGGTCACATTGGTCCGCATGACCGCCTCCCAGTCCTCGTCCGGCAGATCGCCGACGGCACCGCTGCGGGCGATGCCCGCGTTGAGCACGACGCCGTCCAGGCGACCGTAGGCCGTGACCACCGCCTCGACCAGCCCCTCCACCGCGTCGCGGTCGGCCGTGTCGGCGGCGTGTGCCAGTGCCCCCGTCTCCCGCGCGATCTCCTCCAGCGGGCCGGGGCGCCGCCCGGAGACGGCGACACGATGGCCGTCCGCCCGCAGCCTGCGCGCGGTGGCGGCGCCTATGCCCGTCCCCCCGCCGGTGACGAGGTGGACTCCGCACTCGGCAACTCCTCGATCGATCATGGCTCCTGACTCTACGCGTCACGGTCCCTGCACGGCGGCACCGTACCGGCGCACTCGTCCCGGGAGGCGCGCACCCTGCCGGCCGCCCGGGCGGACCGGTCCGAAGGCATGGCGATACTCGTCCGGGACTGCGTTCGTACACCAGGCGACGGTCGGCCGGGTGTCCGGGCGGATGAAGTGGCAGCTGCTTCGAGCCGGTCGTCGCCGTCGGGGGAGGGTAGGCGGCGATGGCGGGCCGTGGAGGCCGCTGCCGCTCCTAGAGCCGATCTGATGGGTCGTGGTGCGGGTGCGGGTGATGAGCCGGTGGTCAGTGCAAGTCCACCTGGAAGGCGTGACGGTGGTCAGCGGGGCAGGTGAAGATGCGCAAGTCTCCCCACCGGCCGACGACAACCTCTGTCTCGTCGTCGCTGGCCACGGTGAACAGGAGCGTCATGGCCGTGCCACAGTCACCGCAGGGAAGGACTGTGGGGTGCGTCAGGTGCCAGGTTGGCCAGCCGCCGAGTTTCCAGCCGGCAAGGCAGGTGATGACGTCACCGCCGTCGCCGGTCTCGCGGACCAGTTCCTCCAGCCGCGGACGGAGTTGTGCCGGCAGCTCCTCACGGAAGGGGAAGTCGGTCACGTGCCCAGCGGTGATGGCGCACGGCTGGGGCAGGTAGCCGTCCTCGTCATAGCGCGAGGGAGACGGCGGGGTCGTCAACTGGCTGGTCACGTCAGCGGCCCGACGCCATCGAACTTCGATCACAGGGCTGACGTCTGCCTGCTGGGCCGGAGGATCCCAGTGTTCATTGGGACACCAAAGAATCTGCAGGAGGTCGATGCCAGCGGGCCACCAGGGTCCCGGCGCGTCGCGCCGGAAGATCTGTGCGACCGGCACCATGGCCGTGGCAGGCACACCGGCGGGGCTGCCTTCGTCGGGCAAGGAGCACTCGGGCCACGGTTCATCATCCGGCCATAGCAGTGGTCCGCCGATCGAACTGCTCCGGCAGTCCGGCTCTGCCCGCTCGGGACGGAGCACGGCTGCTTCGCGCGCGTGGGGGGCGAGTTCGGGAAGCACGGCGAGTATCGCTTCGATCGACGGTCTGAGGGTGCGCGTCATCGTGCCTTCCGGTCAGCTGGTCGTTGAGCGCTCGCAGTGTATGGGCCTGCTGTGACAGCGTCCCACTCGCGGATCATGAGCGGAGCCACAGCCGAATCGCGGCAGCCGTGACAGTGCCGTGATGGATGTACGCCCGCTTCTCGTACCCGGCCGTTGCAGCGCGGAAGCCCTTGAGCGCCAGGACGGTTCGCTCCGCTTCATTTACGTGCCGTCCGCCGATCAGCGCCTATGCCTGTCGTAGATCGTCTTCCAGCTCCCAAAGCGCGCGGGAAGGTCACGCCGTGGCACACCGGTCCGGAGCCTGAGGAGGATCCCGTTGATGACGATCCGATGATCCTTCCACCGGCCGCCTCTGCTAACAGCCTTCGGCGGATGCCCTTCCAGGCGAGACCAGTCGCGGTCTGACAGATCACCCCTCCCCACGCCGAACAAAACGGGGGAACGCAAGCCTCGGTCACCGACCCATCGGACGGGCTCTGGCCGTGCAAGGGGACGTTCACCTGGACGGTGAGCTTGTCGGCGTCCGGGCTGCGGGGGCGACGCCCGCCCGCCGGTGGCGTCATCGACAGGGCGGGTGGCGAGGTAGACGAACATGCCGCCGTGCTGCGGAGCGGCCTCGAACCAGCGCACGGTGGGGCCAGCCAGGCGGAGGTCACCGGCGGCGGCGTCCCCAGACGGCTTGCCACTCTATTCTCCCCTGAGGGCCCTGACGGCCCTGACGGGCGGATCAGCCCGGGGCCGGGCGTGCCCGTACGTGCATCCGCTCCCCCTGCGGCCCGAACAGCGACAGGAACTCCACGGGCCGGTCTCCGGCGTTGGCGAAGCCGTGCGGCGTGCGGGTGTCGAACTCCGCGGCCTCGCCCGCGCCGAGAACGAGGTCGTGCTCGCCGAGTGCCACCCACAGCCGTCCGGTGAGTACATAGAGCCATTCGTAGCCCTCGTGCACCTTCTGCTCGGGGCGCGCGCTTTTGTCCTTCGTCCGCGGCGGCACGATGTGCTTGTAGGCGTGCATACCCCCGAGGTAGCGCGTCAGCGGTACGTACGTCTGCCCGTTCCGGGTGAACGGGCGCTGCCGGATGCGCGCGTCACCGACGGCGGGGGCGTCGACCAACTCGTCCAGCGGCACGCCGTACGCCTGAGCCAGCGGCAGCAGCAGCTCGAGTGTGGGCTTCCGTCCGCCGGACTCCAGCCGTGACAGGGTGCTCAGCGAGATCCCGGTCGTCTCGGCGATCTGGGCCAGCGTGCTGCCGCGCGCCTGCCGCAGGGCCCGCAGCCGAGGTCCCACGGCCGTGAGCACCTCGTCGAAATCGTTCTCCGCCATGGATCCATTTGCCGCTATGGCAAACGGATTCGTCAAGTGGAGACTGTCCGGAAAAGGCCGCCCGGGCGTGCCCGTCCGGGCGGCCGAGGACGCTTGGATGGTCCCCATGACCGAAGCAGCCGAGCACGACGCACCCCTGGACCCCGCCCTGCGGCGGATGATGCGGACCAACGAGGCCAACTGGGACGCCCGCACCCCCGTGCACCTGGCCAGCGCGTTCTACGGGCTCACGGGGAAAGGGCAGCGGGACGCCGACCCCGACCGCTGGTTCGGCGACTTCGAATGGGTGGATCTCGGCGATCTGAGCGGCCGTGACGTGCTGCACCTGCAGTGCCATATCGGCACCGAGACGCTCGCCTTCGCCCGGCGCGGCGCCCGCACCACCGGGCTCGACATCTCCGGGGCGTCGGTCGCCGCGGCCCGCCGCCTCGCCTGCGACGCCGGTCTTCCGGTCGACTACGTCCAGGCCAACGTCTACGACGCGGCCGAAGCACTCGGCACCGAACGGCGGTTCGATGTCGTCTACACAGGCAAGGGCGCGCTGTGCTATCTGCCGGACCTCGACCGCTGGGCCGCCACGGCCGCCGCGCTGCTGCGCCCCGGCGGCCGGCTGTACCTCGTCGAGTTCCACCCGCTGCTGGGCTCCCTCGGCCCCAAGCCCGCGCCGGGTGAGGGCTCCGAACTCCTGCTGCGCCACGACTACCTGGGCGGACGCGGCGCGATCCGCCGGGACTCGACGTACACGTACACCGACGGGCCGGCCGTGCGGGGGACGACCGAGAGCTTCGAGTGGATGCACGGGATCGACGAGATCGTCAACGCCGTCACCGGGGCCGGCTTCGGGATCACCAGGCTGCGGGAGAGCGACGAACTCCCCTGGCCGCGCTGGCCGGAGATGGTTCGCACGCCCGGCGGCTGGTGGCGGCTGCCCGACGGCTCGCCCCGGATCCCGCTGCTTCTCGCCCTGCTCGCGACCCGCACGGACTGACGGTCAGCGCCGTCGGCGCCGGACGGCCACGGCCACCGCGGCGGCGGCCGCCACGGCCAGTGCCACCGGGACGATCCTCCTGGTGACCGGCAGGCCCGCGGTCCGCAGGAGATCGATGGGCTCGGCGGCTTCGGCCGGCGCTGCCTCCGCACGCGCACCGGCCCCGGCCGGGCCGCCGGGTTCCACCACGGCAGCCGCAGGTGCGGGCGGCTCCCCGGCTCCCGCTACTGCGGGCCCGGCCGCGGCCGGGCCGGCCCCGGCACCCGCGCGGGGCGCCCCGGCGAGCTGCTCGGACAGGCAGTCCGCGAACCGGCCCACGAGCCTGTCGCCCACCTCGGCCATCACACCCCGCCCGATCTGGGCCGGCCGGCCGGTCACGGCGAAGTCGGTGCGCACGGACACGGCCGTCCCCTCGTCCGACGCGGTGAGCCCGGCCGTGACGGTCGCCCGTGCCGTCCCCTGCCCCCGCATCTCCTTGCCGTTCGCCTTCAGCACCATCCGATGTGCCGTCTCGTCCCTCTCCTCGAAGACGGCGGTGCCCCGGTACGTCAGCGTGACCGGGCCCACCTTGACCTTCACGGTGCCGGTGACCTTCTCGCCGTCGAACTCCTGCACGGTCGTGCCCGGCAGGCAGGGCGCCACCCGCTCGATGTCGAGGAGTGTCCGCCACGCCTCCTCGACCGGTACGGGGACGGTGAACTCGTGCCGCAGTTCCATGCTCAGCTCCGTTCCTCGTCACACTCCGGCGGACCCCGCCCTCGTCCCGGCGCCGCCGGGACCCGACCCGGCCGGATGGATCGCGCCGGCCGTCTCCGTCAGCGGCGCGCCGCTCCCGCCCCACCGCAGTGCCACGATCTCCGCCGCCACGGACACGGCGACCTCCTCGGGAGTGCGGGCCCCCAGGTCAAGGCCGACCGGCGAGCGCAGCCGGGCCAGTTGCTCCTCGCCGAGCCCGGCCTCGCGCAGCCGCTTGGCGCGGTCGTCATGGGTGCGGCGGCTGCCCATGGCGCCGATGTACGCCGCCGGCCGGCGCAGGGCCTGCTCCAGCAGCGGCACGTCGAACTTCGGATCGTGCGTCAGTACGCAGACGACCGTGCGCGCGTCGGTCTCGGTCCGGTCCAGATAGCGGTGCGGCCAGTCCACGACGACCTCGACGCCCTCCGGGAACCGCTTCGGCGTGGCGAACACCGGACGCGCGTCGCACACCGTCACCCGGTAGCCGAGGAAGTCGCCGATCCTGGCGACGGCGGCCGCGTAGTCGATGGCCCCGAACACCAGCATCCTCGGCGGCGGAGCGAACGAGTGCAGGAAGACCGCGACGTCGTCCTCACGTCGCTGTCCCCGCGGCCCGTAGTGTCGTACACCGGTCGAGCCCTGCGCCAGCTCACCGCGCGCGTCGGCCACGACGGCGGCGTCCAGCCCCTCGGAGCCGAGCGACCCGGCCACCTCGTCCGCCCACACCGCCAGGGTGGCTCCGCGCGGTGCGGGGCCGTCGGTCACGGTCGCTACCGTCACCGGACGGTGCGCGGCGACCGAGTCGGCCACCGCCCCGAACACCGCGTCGGTGGCCGGCGAGACGGCCCGCACCAGCAGTGTGATCTCACCACCGCAGGTCAGCCCGACCGCGAACGCGTCCTCGTCGCTGTACCCGAAGGTGTGCAGCCGCGCCGCACCGTCGGCCAGGACCTCCTGCGCCATCTCGAAGACCGCGCCCTCCACACAACCGCCGGACACACTGCCCACGACCTCGTCGTCCGGGCCCACGGCCATCGCCGCGCCGGGCCCGCGCGGCGCGCTGCGGCTCACCGACACGACCGTGGCCAGTCCGAACGGCTCGCCCTGGGCGTACCAGCGGCTCAGGGCGGGCAGGATCTCACGCATCCTCGGCTCCTCTCACCACCGCGGCGAGGTGCTCCAGCGCCGCCAGACTGTGTCCCTCGACGAACGCGTCGACGCTGGGCAGGGCCGCCGCCATCCCGGCCGCCAGTGGCGCGTATCCGGGCCGGGCCTTGCGCGGATTGGCCCACACGACCCGGTGCGCCAGCCGGTGCAGCCGCCGCATCTGGGCGGCGAGGAGAGCCGGATCGCCGCGCTCCCAGCCGTCGGACAGCACCACGACGACGGCGCCCCGCGCCATCCCGCGCTGGCCCCACCGGTCGAGGAAGGCCCTCAGCATCTCGCCGAGCCGGGTGCCTCCGCGCCAGTCGGGGACGGCGGCGGCGACCGCCGCCAGCGCGGTGTCCGGATCTCGGTGCCCCAGCGCGGCGGTCACCCGCGTCAGCCGGGTGCCGATCGTGAACACCTCCGTGGCCGCCCTCGACGCCGCGGGACCGCCGTGCGCCGCGGCGTGCGCGAACCGCAGCAACGCGTCCGCGTACGGGGCCATCGACCCGCTCACGTCCACCAGCAGCACCACCCGGCGGGGGCGTTCGGCACGCGCCCGCCGGCGCAGCCGGGCCGGCTCCCCGCCGCGGCGAAGCCACTCCCGCACCGTTCGCCGGGGGTCGACGACACCCCGCCGGGCCGGGCGCAGCCGTGCGGAGCGACGCGGCTCGCCCCGCAGCGCGAACGCGGCCAGCAGTCGCCGCACCTGCTCGCGTTCGGCGGCCGTCAGTGCTGCGACATCGCGATGTCGCAGCACATCCACCGGACTGGCGAGGGACGCCGCCGCGGCCGGCCGCCGGTCCTCCTCCCCGCTGCCGCCGGGGACGCGGTCCGTCTCCCGTACGGCGAGCCGCGGCGGCGGGGCGGCCGGCGGCAGCGGCCGGGCGCGCGGCGCCGGAGGGCGGTCGCGCGGCCCGAAGTAGACGCCGAACACGCGGTCGTAGCGGTCGAGGTCGTCCTGGCCGCCGCACAGCGTGAGCCTCCCCGCCCAGTACACGTCGGTCCGCCGCCGAGGTCCCAGGACGTCGAGTGCCCGCAGGAACGTCTGCACCCGGTCCGGCCCGGCGTCCAGTCCCGCGGCGCGCAGCGCGCGCGCGAATCCCACCAGCACCGCGGTACCGCCGTCCAGGGCCGCCATCCGACTCACGCCCCCGCCGCCCGCAGCGCGAGGATCGCGGACAGGTCCATGGACCGGGCCCGCTCCGTGTCCTCCCGGTACTTCAGCACCGAGCCGAGCGTCGCCACGGCCAGCTCCGCATCCAGCTCCGTGGCTCCCAGCGCGTCCAGCGCCTCGGCCCAGTCGATCGTCTCGGCCACTCCCGGCGGTTTCACCAGCTCCTCCGACCGCAGGGCCTGGACGAGGGCGGTGACCTGCTCGGCCAGCCTGGCCGACACCGCGGGCAGCCGGCTGCGGACGATCGCCAGCTCCCGGGCGAAGGCGGGGTGGTCGAACCAGTGGTACAGACAGCGCCGCTTGAGCGCGTCGTGCACCTCTCGGGTCCGGTTCGACGTCAGCACCACCACGGGAGGGGTTTCGGCGCGCAGCGTGCCCAGTTCGGGAACGGTGACCGAGTACTCCGACAGCAGCTCCAGGAGGAACGCCTCGAACTCGTCGTCCGCCCGGTCCACCTCGTCGACGAGCAGTACCGAGGGCTGGGTCCGCAGCGCCTGCAGCAGCGGCCGTTCGACGAGGAAACGCCGGTCGTACAGTTCCGCCTCCAGCCGGTCCACGTCGGTGACCCCGGCCGCCTCCGACGCGCGCAGGTGCAGCAGCTGCCGCGGGAAGTCCCAGTCGTACAGGGCCTGCGAGGCGTCGATCCCCTCGTAGCACTGCAACCGGATCAGCGGCGCTTCCAGCATCCTGGCGAGCGCGCCGGCGAGCGAGGTCTTTCCCACGCCCGCGTCACCCTCGCAGAACACCGGGCGGTGCAGCCTCAGCGCCAGGAAGCAGGCGGTGGCGAGGCCCTCGTCCACGAGGTAGCCGACCTCCTCCAGCCGCCGCCGCACCTCGTCCGGCCCCCGGGGAAGGACGGCGGTTGCTCCGGCGACCCGTCGCGCCCCGCCGTCGCCGGCCTCCCCCGCGGGCCCTGTCGCCGTCTCGCTCATCGGTGCGGCCACCCGTCACGACGGCCCGGCCGCGGCGAGCACCGCCCGCCGGGTGAGTACCCGGGCCAGGTGCTCGCGGTACTCGGACGAACCCCACAGGTCCGTCGAGGGGCTGGTGCCCTCGGCCGCGGCCTCCGCGGCACGTGCCACCTCCTCGGGGCCCTCCGCTCCCGCGAGCGCCGCCTCGGCGGCGGCGGCCCGCAGCGGGGTCGGCCCCATGTTGGTGAGCCCGATCCGGGCTTCGGCGATCCGCCCGCCGTCCGAGCGGACCAGGACCGCGACGCCGACCGCCGCCCATGCCTGTGCGGCCCGGTGGAACTTCTCGTACCGGAATCCCCAGTCTCCGCACTTCGGGAGCCGTACCTCCACCAGCAGCTCGTCGGGGCTCAGCGCGGACTGCAGGTAGTCGGTGAAGAAGTCCCGTGCCGCGATGGTGCGCCGGCCTTCGGGGCCGGCGGCGACCAGTTCGCCGTCGAGTGCGAGGACGACCGCGGGCAGGTCCGCGGCCGGGTCCGCGTGGGCGAGGGAGCCGCCCAGCGTCCCCCGGTTGCGCACGGCGGGGTCGGCGACCGTCTCCGTCGCCGCGGCGAGCAGGCCCGCGTGCCGCCGCACCAGCGGGTCGGCCAGCACGTCGTGATGCGTGGTCATGGCCCCGATGACGAGGGTGTCCGCCTCCTCGCGGACTCCGCGCAGTTCGTCGATCCTGCCCACGTCCACCAGCAGTTCGGGGAAGGCGAGCCGCAGCCGCAGCATCGGGAGCAGGCTCTGGCCGCCGGCGAGGACCTTCGCTTCCTCACCGCCGTCCGCCAGCGCGGTCACGGCCTGGTCCACCGACTCCGGCCGCCTGTAGTCGAACGCCGCGGGGATCATGCCAACCCCTCCTCGCCCGGGGCGGGCGCCTGGCCCGTCGTCGGTGCCGTGCCCTCCGGCCGTCCGTCGGCTGGGACGGCGCCTTCCTCGCCCCGGGCCTGCCGGATGGCCCGCCACACCCGCTCGGGGGTGCACGGCATCGGCACGTCCGTCACACCGAGGGGGCGCAGCGCGTCCACGATGGCGTTGACGACCGCCGGTGTGGAGGCGATGGTCCCCGCCTCCCCGACGCCCTTCACACCCAGCGGGTTGGTGGTGGCAGGTGTCTCGGTGCGCTCGGTCGTGAACTCGGGCAGGTCCGCCGCCGAGGGCACCAGGTAGTCCGCCATCGTCCCGGACGTCAGGTTCCCTTCGGCGTCGTACACGGCCTCCTCGTAGAGCGCCTGGCCGATGCCCTGGGCGAGGCCGCCGTGCACCTGGCCCTCGACGATCATCGGGTTGACCACCCGACCGACATCGTCGACGCACACATAGGAGCGGATCCGGGTGTGGCCCGTCTCCGTGTCGACGTCCACGGCGCAGAGGTGCGTGCCGTGCGGGTAGGAGAAGTTGTCGGGGTCCACCACGTGGTCGGCGTGGATCGTGGGCTCCATGCCCTCGGGCAGGTCGTGCGAGGAGAACGCCTCGAACGCGATCTCCTGGATCGTCCGCCGCGCGTCAGGGGAGCCCTTCACCGAGAACACGCCCTCGGCGAAGTCGAGGTCGTCCTCGCTGGCCTCCAGCAGATGCGCCGCGATCTTCCGTGCCTTCGCCACGACCTTCTGCGCCGCCTCGTGCACCGCCGTGCCACCGACCACGAGGGAGCGCGAGCCGTAGGTGTCCATCCCCTGGGGCGCCGCCCGGGTGTCGCCGTGCACGACCTCGACGTCCTCGAACGGCACCCCCAGCACGTCGGCGGCGATCTGGCTCCAGGACGTCACGTGGCCCTGGCCGTGCGGGCTCGTGCCCGTGACGACCTCGACCTTGCCCGTCGGCAGCATGCGGACGTTCGCCGTCTCCCAGCCGCCGGCCGCGTACCGCATGTCCCTCAGCACCCGGCTCGGCGCGACCCCGCACATCTCGGTGTACGTCGAGATGCCGATGCCGAGGCGCACCGGGTCGCCGCGCCGTACCCGCTCCTGCTGCTCGGCCCGCATCCCCTCGTAGCCGAACAGCGCCAGCGCCTTCTCCGTCGCCGCCTCGTAGTCGCCGCTGTCGTAGGTGAGCCCGGCGATCGAGGTGTACGGGAACTCGTCGTGGCCGATCCAGTTGCGCCGGCGCAGCTCCAGCGGGTCCATTCCCAGCTCCGCCGCGAGTTCGTCCATCATGCGCTCGATCGCGAACGTCGCTTCCGGGCGGCCCGCGCCCCGGTAGGCGTCGGTGGGTGTCCGCGTGGTGAAGACGCCGGTACAGGTGAAGGCGTAGGCGTCCATCTTGTAGATCGCCGGGTACATGAACGCGCCGAGCAGCGGGGTCCCCGGTGTGATCAGCATCAGGTACGCGCCGAGGTCGGCGAGCAGGTCGACCTTCAGTCCGAGCAGTTTCCCCTCGCGCGTCGCCGCGATCTGGACGTCCTGGATCTGGCCCCGGCCGTGGTGGGTGGCGAGATAGCCCTCGGAGCGCGACTCGGTCCACTTCACCGGACGGCCGAGCGCGCGCGCCACGGCGAGGGCGACTGCCTCCTCCGCGTACACCTGGAGCTTGGAGCCGAAGCCGCCGCCCACGTCCGGGGCGATCACCCGCAGCTTCTGCTCGGGGATGCCGGTGACCATGGCCATCAGCACCCGCACGATGTGGGGGATCTGGGTGGCGGAGTACATGGTGTACTCGCCGGACGCGGCGATCGGCATGACGACCACGGCTCGCGGTTCCATCGCGTTGGGGATGAGCCGCTGCTGGAGGAACCGACGGGAGACCACCACGTCCGCCCGGGCCCGCGCGGAGTCCCAGTCCTCACCGGTCGTCAGCGGCCAGACGTAGCACCGGTTCGTGCCCTTGTCCGCGTGCACGAGCGGTGCGTCCTCCGCGAGCGCCGCCTCCAGGTCGAGCACCGGTTCCAGCGGGGTGTAGTCGACGTCCACCGCCTCGAGCGCGTCGGCCGCCGCGTAGCGGTCACGGGCGATCACCACGGCGACCGGGTCACCCGCGTAGCGCACCTCGTCCACGGCGACCGGCGGGTGGTCGGGCATCACGATGTCCTCGGTCACCGGCCACACGCACGGCATCGAGGCGAGACCGTCGGCGAGGTCGCGTCCGCTGAACGCCGCGACGACACCGGGCCGCTCCAGTGCGGGGGACACGTCCACCCGGTCGATCCGGGCATGGGCCATGGGACTGCGCAGCACGGCCATGTGGAGCATGCCGGGCACGCTGACGTTGTCGGTCCAGGTGGTCTGACCGGTGACCAGGTGCGCGTCCTCCTTGCGGGCCCGGGCGCGGCCGACCTCCCGCTGCGTCCGGTCCGCGGGCTGCGCGGTCATGTCGTGGCCTCCTGCTCGTGGCGGGCGGCCGCCAGCACCGCATGGACGATGTTCTGGTAGCCCGTGCACCGGCAGAGGTTGCCCTCGAGGGCGTGGCGGACCTCGTCGGGAGTGGGGTCCGGGTTGTCCCTCAGCAGTTCCCGGGCCGCCATGATCATCCCGGGGGTGCAGTAGCCGCACTGGAGGGCGTGCTTCTCGTGGAAGGCCCGCTGGAGGGAGTCGAGGCCCCCGGTGGGGGAGCCGAGCCCCTGCACGGTGGTCACCTCGCCTCCGTCGGTCTGCACCGCGAGCACCGAGCAGCTCTTGACGCTGTGCCCGTCGAGCTCGACGGTGCACGCGCCGCAGCTGCCGGTGTCGCAGCCGACGGGGGTGCCGGTCAGTCCCAGGCGCTCCCGCAGGTAGTGGACCAGCAGCAGACGCGGTTCCACGTCGTCCTGGTAGACAACGCCGTCCACGGTCACCGAGATACGGTTCATCGGCCCTCCCAGGGACCGGGCAGGGGATACCAGATGGTTTTGTCTGGTATGTCCAACACTAGATCGGTGCAACACGCCCCGCGACCGTGCCGCTTGACGGCGTCCTCGGCCCGCTCGGGCCGGTCAGCCCGTGGTGTCGCGCACGTCCGTGAGTACGCCGACCCGGTCGATCCGGTGCTCCGGGTTGTTCCGGTCGTCGCGCCAGAAGTTCCCCGCGGCGTTGTCCTCCGGGGTGGCGCAGGTGGAGATCGTGATCATCGGCTGTGTGGCGGTCCTGCCGGGGAAGCCGGGCACGGCGGCCCGCTGCTCGGCCAGTGACCGGGCCGATCGGAAGGATGTCCTCCGGTGCTCCGTGATCCGGTACTCGTAGACCTTGCCTCCCGAGGCCACCACGACCGGTTCGCCCACTCCGAGGGACGGCAGGTCCCGCAGTGGCCCGCCGGCGGACAGCCGGTGCGCGGTGACGAGGTAGTTGCCGACCTCTCCCGGTCCGGCCCCGCCCCGCTCGCCGTACGGGCTGGCGGCCACCCCGAGGTCCTGGATGCGCGTTCCCGGCCAGTCGTCGGTGGTCCCCTGGTACGGGACGACGCGCAGGTCCACCAGGCCGATCGACGGGATGCTCAGCGTGGCCGGCCGGGTGCGCGCGCTGCCCGGCGGCTCCGGGGTCCCGCTCGCGGACGGGGCGGACGCGGGGGCGAAGGCCGTTGCCGGCGGGGCGGAGGCGGACGGGTGTGACCTCGGGGTCTCGGTCGCGGCGGGCGAGGTCCCCGGGGCGGCTGCGGGCCTGTCGGACGTCCGGGCACCGCCGGCCGCGGGGGAACAGGCTGCCAGCACGGCGACGAGGGCTCCGGCGAGAGCGGTGGGAACGGCGCGGGAAGCGTGCATGGGGGCATTCGGATCCGTAGCGGGGGCGCGGCGGGCCACGGTCGGTACTGCTGGGCCGCGGCCGTCTTCACGACGGTAACCGATCGTCTGTTCCCGTGCCGTCACTCCGTGCGCCGCCCGTCCGTGGCGCCCTTCCGTGGTCGGGGCCGCCCCGTACACGCGACGGCGCTCAGTCGACCGGCCAGGTGTGCGCGGGCGCGTTGAGGTGCATGTAGTCGATGTACTGCCTCGTCATCCGCCGGAGTGCCTCGTGGCGGGTCACATGGGTGGTGCTGTCGATGTGGTGGAACATCTCCGCCTGCCAGACGGCGCCGTTACGGCCCGTGACGCAGCGCTGCTCGATGATCCCGAGCATGGGCTCCCGCCACTGCGCGTCCATCCCGGACAGCTCCAGACCTCGGTGCGCCAGCGGCAGCAGTCGCCGCAGCACCAGCTCGGCGACCGGTACCTCGCCCATACCCGGCCAGTACAGCCGGGCGTCGATCCCGTGGCGGGCGGCCGTGTGCAGATTGTCCTCGGCGGCCGAGAACGACATGCGCGACCACACCGGGCGCTCCTCCTCGACCAGTGCGCGGGTGAGTCCGTAGTAGAACGCGCCGTTGGCCAGGACGTCGGCGACCGTCGGCCCGGCGGGCAGTACCCGGTTCTCGACCCTGAGGTGGGGCCGGTCGTTGGTCACCGCGTACACCGGGCGGTTCCAGCGGTAGATCGTCCCGTTGTGCAGCGTGAGTTCGGCGAGTTCCGGGGTGTCGCCACCCTCCAGGGTCTCCCCCGGGTCCTGGTCGTCGCACAGGGGCAGCAGTGCGGGGAAGTAGCGCAGGTTCTCCTCGAAGAGGTCGAAGACGCTCGTGATCCAGCGCTCGCCGAACCACACCCGCGGCCGCACGCCCTGCACCTTGATCTCCTCGGGGCGGGTGTCGGTCGCCTGCTCGAAGAGCGGGATACGGGTCTCCCGCCACAGCTCCTTGCCGAACAGGAAGGGGGAGTTCGCGGCCAGGGCGATCTGCACGCCCGCGACGGCCTGCGCCGCGTTCCAGTACCCCGCGAACTCGTCGGGCGAGACCTGCAGGTGGAACTGGGTGCTCGTGCAGGCGGCCTCGGGTGTGATCGTGTCCGCGTAGGTCCGCAGCCGGTCCACACCGTCCACGGCGATCCGCAGGTCCTCCCCGCGGGCGGCGAACACCTGCTCGTTCAGCAGCCGGTAGCGCGGGTTCTCGGACAGTGCCGCCTCGCCCACGTCCTTCTGCCGCAGCGTCGGCAGGATCCCCACCATCGCGAGGTGCGCACCGACCTGCGCGGCCCGGTCCTCGGCGTGGTTGAGCGCGTCCCTGATCTCCTGCTCCCAGGCGTCAGGGCCGCCGGCCGTCAGCCGGCGCGGTGGGATGTTGATCTCCAGGTTGAACCGGCCCAGCTCGCTGGACCAGGCGGGATCGGCGATCGCCTCGAGCACGTCGGTGCTCCGCATCGCCGGTTCGGCCGCGCCGTCCACGAGGTTCAGCTCGATCTCCAGGCCGACCTGCGGCCGCTCCGACTCGAACCGTGACTCGCTCAGCATCTGCGCGAAGGTGTCGAGACAGTCCTGCATCTTGTTCCGGTACCGACGGCGGTCGTCACGGGTGAAGACCAGCGCCGGGACGTCTCGTCCCATCGGCCCTCCCGAATCTCCTCGGGCCCGATCCTCTCTCAGGGTGCCACCGCCCGTCGGACTCGACCAGCGAGCGGGACCGCGGGCCGGGCGGTCCGGAGCGCCCGGCCCGCGGACGTGGTCTGTTACACGTCGCCGCGTCCGTGCCGCCCGGCGGGTGGGGTGGCGTACGGGGTGGCGAGAGAGGACGGCAAACGCTTGTTGTTGATGCTTGTACGGGTCGCTGTGCGGTGCAGAAGGTTTGTCGGCTCACGTTGCCGTTGTTCATGCCGTATGCAGCTGAGAGTTACGGAAATATCCGTATTTCGTAACACGGGGTGGTTTGGGTGCTTATGGGAGTCGCTGTCCGGCGAGTGTGTGCGACCTCGGCACAGGCCGAGAGCATGGTCCGCCCGCCGGCCCCGCAGGCCGGGTGGGCACTGAAGTGAAGGGCATCCACATGTCTGCTTCCCGCAACGTCCGTCGTCTCGTGGCGGCGGCCCTGGCGTCCGGCGCGATCGTCGGCGCGATGGCCGTGCCGGCTTCCGCGGACAACGGGCACGACCGCCGCGACGGGCGAGACCGTCACGCCGGCCACAGCCGCCACCACGACGACCGGAACCGCTTCGACCGCGACAGATTCGACGGTGACCGGCGCGGTGACCGGTTCGGCCGGGACCGGCGTTCCTCGGTCGTCATCGGCCAGGTCCAGCACAACGGCCCGCGTCGTGACTTCCGCTCCAACCGCAGCCTGAACGCGGAGTGGGTCGAGGTGACGAACAACGGCCGCCGCGCCGTCGACCTCGACGGATGGACCCTGTCGGACAGCGACGGCAACCGCTACCGCTTCGACGACCTGCGCCTGCCCGCCCGTTCCAGCGTCCGTGTCCACACGGGCCGCGGCTTCGACACCCGCCACGACGTCTACCAGGGCCGCCGGAACCACATCTGGGACAGCCGGGACACGGCCACGCTGCGCGACGGCCGCGGCCGCGTGGTCGACTTCGAGTCCTGGGGGCGCGGCTTCCCCCGCCGTTAGTGCCTGATGCGGCACCAGCGCGTCCCGGCGAGCCTGTCCCGTCGCCGTCCGGCACGCGTCCCTCGCAGCGCGGGCCGGAAGCCCCGACAGCTCCGTCACGAGGGCTTCCGGCCGCCTTGCGGTCGCATGCACCGGACGCCCCCTCGACGGGCAGCCATCGCCGGGCGTGGCACCGGCCCACCGTCGCGGCCGCACCGCGACGCACCGAGGCGGCCGCTGTGCCGTTCAACCCGATGCGGGCCGGGCCGGGGTCCGGCCCGCATCGGCTGTCATGACTCCGGCCCGTCCGTTCCGTCCGGATCCGTACGGAACGGACGGGAGGCTCCGGCCTCCGCCCGGGCCACTGCCGGAAGGCGCGGCTCCCGCCCGAGCGGCTCCAGCCCGGGGCGCCGCCCGTCCGGCTCCCGCCCGCCCGTCCGGCTCCCGCCCGTCCGGGCGGCGCGCCCCGTGGTCCGTGACGACCTCACGGACGACGTGCCTGGCGGCGGCCGCCGTCCTCGGATTCGTGTCCCGGCAGTGCCGCAGCCCCATCAGCGCGATCGACAGCGCCCGTCCCCGCCCCCTCGTCCACGCCGCCTCGTCGACGCCCGGCCGTTCCGCCGCCGCCGGTGCCGACGCCGCCCCGGGGGCGTGACTCGCTGAACGGACGCACGTCCTGCCGGCAGACGGTCCCCGCCGGGGGGAGGACGCCGTCGACGAGGTAGCGGCGCTCGTGGTCGTCCACGCACAGACTCGGGTTGAGGACGGACGAGTGCCCGTACCCCTCGACGGTCAGCAGGCGTGCGTGGGCGAGCTGCCGGGTCATTGCGAGCGCGCCCTGGTACGGGGTCGCGGGGTCGTACACGGTGTTCACCACGAGCACGGGGTTCGCCGTGGGACGGTTCCACGGGCCCGCGTAGCGGGAGGCGGCCGTCGCCGGCCAGGTGGCACACGGCTCGCTCGCCCAGGCGACGGCCCGGCCGAGGTCACCGGCGCGGCCGTGGCTGAACTCCGCCAGTTCGGGGAAGCGCCGTGGATCGCGCGGATTGGGGCTCTCGGAACACCGGATCGCCTCGATCTGTTCGAACGCCGGGTACGGCAAGGGGCCCTCCGGCGCGACGGGTTCCTGCGGGGGCCGCCACGCCCAGAGGTCCTCCAGCGTCCAGGCCAGGTCGTACCAGCCGGGGTCGATGGCGTAGAGGCCGCTGAGCACCGTGGTGACGGTCCTGGCGTACGTCCACGACCCCTGTGCATGCTCCTGGAGGCGCGTCATAAGCCGTTCGAATTTCGCACGGGTCGCCTCGGGGCTCCCGGCGGAGAAGGCGCAACGGTCGGCACCGGTGCGCCCGCAGTGGTCGAGGAACTGACGCAGGGTCGCGGCCGACCCCAGGTCGACGTCCTCCCTGAGGAACGTCGTCAGCCGCGGGTCCGCACCGACGGCCCCGTCCACCCAGGCCCTCGGGTCTATGTTGCTGTCCAGGACCATCGCCCGGACCCTGCCGGGGAAGAGATTGGCGTACGTGGCACCGAGGAACGTTCCGTACGAGACCCCGAGGAAGCTGAGCTTCTCGTCGCCCACGGCCTGCCGGAGCCGGTCCAGGTCGCGTGCCGTGTCGGTGGTGGAGACGTGCCGCAACAACTCCGGGTCGCGCTGCTCGCAGAGCCGGCCGAGGTCGGAGTAGGCGTCGACCCAGGCCTCCGTCTCGCTCTCGCCGACGGGGAACCCGAAGGGTATGCGCTCCAGCCACTCGTACGCCTCGTCGGTGGTGGGGAAGCAGTGGACCGCGGTGCTCCCGCCGACCCCGCGCGGGTCCCAGCTGGCGATGTCGAAGCGCTGCCGGAGTTCCTCGGGGAAGAGCTCGTACCACTGGGGCAGGGCCCGGGTGCCCGCTCCGCCGGGGCCGCCGGGGTTGAAGAAAAGGGTGCCGAGGCGCGGTGCGGGGCCCGTCGCCCGGTGTCTGATGACGGCGAGATCCACCGCTCGCCCCGCGGGCCGCCGATAGTCCAGCGGTGCCTTCGCGGTGGCGCAGTCGAAGCCGGGGGCCTCGGCGCAGGGGCTCCAGGCGAGGGCCGGAGCCGCGTCCGCCGGGGCCGGTCCGTCGGCCGGCCCCGGGACGGGGGAACGGGCGGGGGCCGGGGCGGGGGCCGGGGCCGGGGCACTCAGCACGCAGGCGCAGATCGCGGCGGCGACGGCGACCGCGGCGAATCGCCCGCGGCCGACGGGGGATCGGGGTATGTGCATGGTCATCCTTTGCCGCCGCGACACCGGGCGTCGTCTGCGTCAGGAGCGTTCGTCCCGATACGACGCCGGGCCCACCGGGCCTGCAACCCGCACGCCGCCGAATGGCCGTCACCCGTCGGGCGGGGCGGGGCTCCTGAAGAACCGCCACCTCGGCCGCCGAGGGGAGGGCCGAAAGGCTCCGGCTCCAGACGGAGCCCGACCTCGGCGGTGCCGGGCGACGACCGCACAGCCGCCGTCGGCGACCTCGGCGGCGGCCACGGAGCCACGGGCAGCCTGAGGGTCCGCACGGCATTGGCGGATGCGCCGCGGCCCGCCTACCGTGACGTGCCGGCGTTCCACCGCTGGTCTGCGTCGCCGTCCAGCCGGTCGAACCCCAGGGAACCGGCGTGGGGTTCGAGGGCGAAGTCCGGGTCGATCCGCGGGCTGACCACTCCCGCGCCGTCGACGTCGAACAGCAGATTGAGGCCGTTGCGGCCGTCGACGGACGAGCACGACCAGATCCCGGCGCCGCGGTCGGTGTCCCCGCGCGAGTCGAGGCAGAAGCCGGGATCCGCGCTGTTGCGCAGCAGGCCGTTCGACTCGAGCCGCCACCGCTGGGTCGTGGCGCCGTTGCACTTGGTCGTGATGACGTCGGTCCGGTTGGCCATCACCCCGTCCTCGACGTCGAGACACAGACCCGTGCCCGCGTTGACCACCGGGTGGTAGCCCGCTCCGGGGACGATCGGTGCCGGAATCGCGACCGCGCTCCTCGTCGGCGCGGGTTCCGGGGGTTCGGCCGGGGGCGGTGTCCGCGTCGGAGACGGCGTGGGCCGTGCCACGGGCGACGCACCGGGGCTCGTCGGCGAGGTCGGAACCGGCGGCGGAGCCTGGAGGGTGGGGAACGCGCCCTGCGCCGTGGGTGCCGACGCCGCCGACTCGCGCGACCCGCCGGAGTCCCCGGACGAGGCCACCAGGGAGGTCCCCGTGGCGGCGGAGCCCAGGACCACCACGGCGGCGGCGACCAGCATGACTGTCCGGGAGCGAAGGCGCGTGCCCCACCCTGGCGCCGTGCCGGCGAGCGGCTGCGGGGGACGCCCGGGGGCCGACGCCGTCGTCTCGCCGGCCGCGAACGCCGGCCCGCTCCCCGGCGCGGTGCCCTGGTCGGGCACGGGCCCGGGCGTTCCGGCAGCGGGTACCGTCCCGGGTATCCCGGGTATCCCGGGTATCCCGGGCACCGTGCCCCGTATCCCGGACACCGGTAGACGTGCGGTGTACTCGGCGCCGCCCCAGCCCAGCAGATGCTCGGCGAAGACCATCCGGGGGTTGTCGGTCATCCGGGTCAGCTCGGCGACCACCCGGGTGCAGCGCGGGCACTCGGTCAGATGCAGCGTCAGATCCTCGCTCCGCCTCCGGTCCACGGTCCGGGCCGCCGCCTCGATGATCCTGCGGTAACCGAGGCACCGCTTGTCGCCCCGCTCCAGGTACGCCTGGAGAAAGGCCTGGCGCATGGACTCCGGCGCCCGGAGCCGCAGATCGGGGACGAGGTCGGCGCGGACGCCCAGATACCCGGCGGTCGTGGAGTCCGGTTCCTGGTCCACCACGGCGTACCAGAGCGCTCCCCGGGCCGGGGCGGGCAGCCGGCAGAAGGCGGTGAGCACGGCGGCGGAGACCTCCGGCGCTGCGCCGGCCGCCGACCGGCCGGGGACGGCGGCCGCGGACGTCCCCACGGCCGGGACCGCACCGGTCCCGGTGTCGTCGGTCTCGTCGATCCAGGCGGCGAAGTCGGCCGAGAGCCTGTCCCGGCGGCCGTCGCGGGCCCAGTCCGTGCCCACGCGCCGGACGAGCACCAGCAGATGGTGGCGCCACAGCCCGCGCGGCTCGATGCCCCGACCGGCCTCCTCCGAGGCCAGCCGCAGCGCCTGGCCGGCCAGCTGGTTGCCGGCGGTCTGGTTCCGGCCGCAGAGCCGGGCGTAGGCGAGGACCGCGGGCAGGTGCCGGCGTTCGAGCTCCTGGATCGCCGGATGGGCGCGCGGGGCACCGGACCGGATCCGCTCCCCGAGCTCCGCGTCCGACAGGGCGGATTCGTCCGGCTGCCCTTGTGCGCGCAGCGGACGTGCGTTGTGGAGCTCTGGCACCCTTGTGTCTCCTCGTCCCCCGAGGCATGGCCGACCCGCCCCGCACGGGGCACGCCGGTTCACTGGCCGGTAACAAATGCCCATGGTGGATCAGCGGGACGGGCCGGGAAAGGTGTTTCCGCGGGTAAGTCGTCGTGGTGAGGGCGTCGGCGGGCCGCCCGGCAGCCGGCCCGTCCCACGCGGGCGAGGACCAGCACCGTGTCGTCGTGCGGCGGTCCGGGCAGCAGCCGGGCCAGGATCCGGTCCGCCGCCTCCTCCAGCGGGCCCGTGACGCGGGCCAGTTCGGCGCCGAGCCGCGCGGCGTCCTCCCCCGACCGGCGGAAACCGCCGACGGTCACGCCCCGGACGCCGGGCGTGATGCGCCGTCGGACTCAGCGCACGTCCGGCAGATCCGCCAGTTCGGCAGCCTGGCGCAGCACCCCCACGAGCATGGGGAAGGTGAGCCGGCCGGTGAAGGTGTTGCGCTGACTCGGGTGGTAGCTGCCCAGCAGGTGCAGCGGAGGCGCAAGACCGTCGCCCGCCGGCAGGACGACGTGCACTCCGTGGCCGAAGGCGGGACGCGGCCGCGGTAGCGGCCGCCCGGTTTCGCGGATCGCCGAGAGCAGGGCCTGCCAGCCGAAGCCGCCGAGCGCGACCACCGCACGGAGCCGGGGAGCCAGCAGGCCCAGCTCGGCCGACAGCCAGGGACGGCACGCACTGCGCTCGTCCGCCGTCGGCCGGTTCTCCGGTGGGGCGCAGTGCACGGGGGCGGTCAGCCGCACGCCGCGCAGCGCCAGCCCGTCGCCGGTGTGCCGCGAGGTGGGCTGCGACGCGAGGCCGATCTCGTGCAGGGCGGCGAAGAGGAAGTCACCGGTCGCGTCGCCGGTGAACATCCGTCCGGTGCGGTTCGCCCCGTGCGCGGCCGGGGCGAGTCCGACCACGGCGAGGGAGGCGTCCGCGGGACCGAATCCGGGGACCGGGCGCCCCCAGTACTCCCAGTCCTGGAACGAGGCGCGCCTGACCCGGGCCACCTCCTCGCGCCAGGCGACGAGCCGGGGGCACGCCCGGCACCGTGCGACGAACTCGTCCAGCTCTCCCAGGCGGGTGCAACGAGGCGCGTGGCGGGCCGGGAACGCCGGGTCGTCGGCACCAGGGCCGGTGCCTCGGTCGAGCGGTCGCTCCATCCCTCCACGCTACCGGGCCCCCGCGGTGCCATGGCCTCCCGGCGGTCGGCGCACGCCGCACGGACAGGGAGCGGTGTGGCGCCGCGTGGGCGGACCCGCGGTGGCACCGGTGACCGGCGGTCGGCGCCGGGGGAGGGGTGCCCCACGACGTGCGCCGGGGACGGACGGCATGCCCGCAGCCCGGACGGAACCGGGTACGCCCGGGCTGCGGGCGCGCGTTCCGCCCCGCTACCGCTACCGCTACCGCTACCGCTACCGCTACCGCTACCGCAGCCGGGTGCGCCCCAGCACCCTTCCCGACGCCGCGGACGCGGTCCCTGGAGCCGGGGCGCGGAAAATCCCGGGCGCCCGCCTCCCGGGGCTCTCTACACTCGGCTCACACGCCGCCACGTCAACGTGGCGCGCACCACCAGGAGTTGGACCGAGTGAAGGGGGGCCGGACGTGCGCTGCCGCACCACCGCCTTCGTTCCCCGGTCACGGTACGACGTGATCCTGGTGTCTCCGGCCCGCCGGTGACGGCTGCGCGGCCGCCACCGGACCCCGCGACGACCACCACCGACCGGTGCCCGCCCGGGTAGCCCGCTGTCCTGGGTGACCCGTGGCACGGTCGCGCCGCCCCTAGGACGCCTCAGGCCGTCCACAGACGTTGCGTCAGGGGACGGCGAACCCCGGCCTCCGACAGGCCGTCCCGTCCGGGAATCGCGCAGCCCCGAACCACTACCTCTCGATCACCGAAAGGCCCCGGGCCGTGCGCAACGACCTCCGACCCCTAGATGAGTGAGTCCGATGTGTGTGCTGGTCGCAACCATGGCGAAGGGCGCCCGTTGGTCAGTGTGTGAAGACAAACCTGGACGCCCTTCTGGCGGCACTGTACGTGTTCATCGACGACCATGTGGCGCCTTGTCGCCGGATCGGGCGACCCC
>NZ_JASHLT010000050.1:0-57922 GCF_030056615.1 Streptomyces sp. HNM0645
CTCCCCCCGCGCGTCCACATCGATCTTCCGGGTGAGGTCGCCCTGGGCGACGGCCGTGGTGACCTGGGCGATGTTGCGCACCTGGTTGGTCAGGTTGTTCGCCATGGAGTTGACGTTGTCGGTGAGGTCCTTCCACGTGCCGGCGACGTTCGGCACCCGGGCCTGACCGCCGAGCCGGCCCTCGGTGCCCACCTCGCGGGCCACGCGCGTGACCTCGTCCGCGAACGCGGAGAGCGTGTCCACCATGGTGTTGATCACTTCGGCCAGGGCGGCGACCTCGCCCTTGGCCTCGACCGTGATCTTCCGGGACAGGTCGCCGCGGGCCACGGCGGTGGCCACCTGGGCGATGGAACGGACCTGCCCGGTCAGGTTGGAGGCCATGACGTTGACGTTGTCGGTGAGGTCCTTCCAGGTGCCGGAGGCGCCGCGGACCGTCGCCTGGCCGCCGAGGTTGCCCTCGGTGCCCACCTCGCGGGCGACGCGCGTCACTTCGGCGGCGAAGGAGGAGAGCTGGTCGACCATCGTGTTGATGGTCTCCTTCAGCTCCAGGATCTCCCCCCGCGCGTCCACATCGATCTTCTGCGACAGATCACCGCGCGCCACCGCCGTCGCCACCTGGGCGATCGAACGCACCTGGGCCGTGAGGTTGCCGGCCATGAAGTTCACGGAGTCGGTCAGGTCCCGCCAGGTGCCGGAGACGCCCTTGACGTCGGCCTGGCCCCCGAGGATCCCCTCGGTGCCCACCTCACGGGCGACGCGCGTGACCTCGTCCGCGAAGGAGGAGAGCTGGTCGACCATCGTGTTGATGGTCTCCTTCAGCTCCAGGATCTCCCCCCGCGCGTCCACATCGATCTTCTGCGACAGATCACCGCGCGCCACCGCCGTCGCCACCTGGGCGATCGAACGCACCTGGGCCGTGAGGTTGCCGGCCATGAAGTTCACGGAGTCGGTCAGGTCCCGCCAGGTGCCGGAGACGCCCTTGACGTCGGCCTGGCCCCCGAGGATCCCCTCGGTGCCCACCTCACGGGCGACGCGCGTGACCTCGTCCGCGAAGGAGGAGAGCTGGTCGACCATCGTGTTGATGGTCTCCTTCAGCTCCAGGATCTCCCCCCGCGCGTCCACATCGATCTTCTGCGACAGATCACCGCGCGCCACCGCCGTCGCCACCTGGGCGATGGCCCGCACCTGCGTGGTGAGGTTGCCCGCCATCGCGTTCACCGAATCGGTCAGGTCGGCCCACGTTCCCGAGACGCCGGGGACCTCGGCCTGGCCCCCGAGTGTCCCCTCGGTGCCCACCTCGCGGGCGACCCGGGTCACCTCGGAGGTGAACAGCGAGAGTTGGTCGACCATGCCGTTGAACACACCGGCGATCTCGCCGAGGAGACCGTCGGCCTCGTCCGGCAGCCGGGTGCCGAAGTCCCCGTCCCGTACTGCCGTGAGCCCGGCCAGCAGCTGCCGCAGCTCGGGCTCCCTCACGGCGCCCCCGTCGTGCGAACCCGTGCGCTGCACCGGACGCGTCTTACCCACCGTCGCCTCAGCCATGACCACCCTCGTTAGCCTGACCCGCCTCCGCCCGCCGACGACGGGTGGAGCGCTGCGGCCCTCCGGCGGAGGGCGCACCCCCGTACCCCGCCGCACGACCGGTCCGGAAACCGTTGTCGTGCGACAAAATACGAGGCAGCGTACCGTGCCGTGGTCTCTCGTGTGCACCGCGCCCGGCTTGTCGGACGGGGGCCGAGCGGTGGCGGACCGGGGCTCGGGGGGCCGGGGACGTCCTTCCGCCCCGCGGATGACCGGGGCTCGGGGTGGGACGGGAACGTCCTCCCGCCCCCCGGCAACCCGCACGGGCGGGAGGGGCCGCGGTCAGTCCAGCCGCCGTCAGGCGTCCGCGCGGTGGACAGCCGTATACGCCCCCGCGGCTGTCGGTTCGACTCCGGTGGAGGAACGGGAACGGAACGGGCCGCACCGAACGGGCTGGACCGGGTGGCTCCCGGTCGAGACCGACGGAGGGGCGACGACCGATGTGCTCCCCCGTCCGTCTCACGACGGGGACTGCGTGTGGGCGTGCCCGGCTGTGTGACGGTTGCCGTGCCATTCGCAGATCAGGACGGTGGCGTCGTCCTTGAGCTTGCCGTGGTGGTGGTCGAGGACCGCGTGAATGAGCCGCCGCAGGGTTTCCGGCACGGGCAGTCCGTCCGCCTGACGCCTGATGACGAAGTCGACGAAACGGCCGAGTCCGAACTCCTCGCCGTCGGCATCGCGGGCTTCGGTGATGCCGTCCGTGTACAGCACGATCCGGTCACCGGGCTGCAACTGCTCATGGCACACCGTGAGCGGCATTCCCAGTTCGGTGCCCAGCGGATGGCACGGCGGGCACTCCAGATGCGTGACCCAGCGGCCGTCGCGGATGAGTACCGGTGGCAGATGACCGCAGGTGACCCACGCCAGGCGGCCGGTGACCAGATCGAGGTCGGCCAGGAGGGCCGTGGTGTAGCAGGCATGGTCGAACTGCTGGACCAGCAACTGCTCGACCGCCTGGCACACGTCCTCCAGAGAGGCGCCGTGACGCCGCTGGTTGCGGCACACGGCCATCGCCAGGTTCGCGGTCAGGCCTGCCGTCGTGTCGTGCCCCATGGCGTCGAAGACGGCGAGGTGGGCCACATCGGCGGCCAGGGCGTAGTCGAACGCGTCCCCGGCGGTCTCGTACGCCGGTTCCATCTGCGCGGCGATGGTGACCGTGCCGTTGGCGAAGGTCCGGGGCGGCATCAGGGTCCACTGCATCTCGGCCGAGACCGTCATGGGACGCACCCGGGTCAGCCGGGCGAAGGAATCACTGTTGGCACGTTTGGACACCAGCAGCAGACCCACCACCGACGCCAGCGCCTCCATCGTCTCCGCGGCGTCGCCGCCCCCGTCCGGCCGGGCATCGGCGCGCAGCACCCCGAGGCGCTCGGTGCCGTCCAGAACCGGCAGCCAGTGCTGCTCCCGGTCCGCGGTCACGGTGGACAGCGTGTGGGCGGTCATGAACGCCCTGCCCGCCATGGTGGCGTCGATGCGCAGCTCCTGGCCGCCCAGGCCGGCGTCGATGCCACGCCCGGTGACCTCTCTCAGGAAGTCCTGTTGCAGATCGGCGACGAAGACACGGACGTCGCCCAGGCCGGCGCGCCGGGCACCCTCGGACACCAGGGCCGGCAGCTGCTCGAAGGTGGCCAGGTGGGAGGCCTTGAGCAACCCGCTCAGCATGCGGCTGGAGTCGTGCGTCGCCATGACGGACCCATCGGGAGGGGAAGGCTCGCGTCCGCCCGTCGGCCTCGACGTACGAGAGGGCCACAGTCCTGCTGCGCGGCAGACGACGGCGGAGAGCGCGCCTGCGTCTTCAGCCTACGCCGCCCCACGGGGCGGGGACCGGCCTGCCGTCCGGGGGTTCGGCAACGGGCCCGGGGCTCTCCGCGATCGCGCGGCGGCGGCCGTGCCGGGCCCGGAGCTCCTGCCGCGCATCGCCGGCGTCTCTGCCCGGCACTCGGACCGCGAGGTCAGCGCGCCTCGGTGTCCGGGCCGACCGCGCGGTCGGCCTCGTCCGCGACGAGCAGGGAGAGCAGTGCCGCCACCGTGAGCCCGGCCTCGGCCGGATGCCGCAGCACCTTCGCCTGCTCGATGCGGTAGTTGTTCGTGCGCCCCTCACGCGTGTGGGACAGATACCCCGCCTGCTCCAGGTCGGCGATGATCTTCTGAACGGCGCGCTCCGTGAGCCGGCAGTGCGCCGCGATGTCCCGGATGCGCACGCTCGAGTTGTCGGCGATGGCGGCGAGCACACGGGCGTGATTGGTGATGAACGTCCACCCGTTGTGCGGTTCTGGCACTGCACCCATGGCTTGATCCTATGGCCGATGAGGACGCAAGAGAAGACACGAACTGGGTTTCGTGTAACTCTTGACGGGTCACATGCTCGGGAGTGACTTTGGAGGGGGAGGACCGGTGGACTTGGGAGAGGCCGCCATGGCAGAGCACGAGTACGTACACGGATCCGGATCGTGGGGTGCGGCGGCAGCGGCTGCCGCAGCCCCGGCGTCCCCGGCGGCCCCGCCGCCCTTCACGACGGACACCTACCCCGGGAGCGACGGGCGCCTGGTGGTGGTGCTCCGAGGCGAGCTGGACTTCGACACGGCTCCGGCGCTGAGGTTCGCCCTGCGGGAGGCACTGGGACGGTCGCGCACCGGTCTGGAGCTGGACCTTCAGGGTGTTCCCTTCCTGGACTGCTCGGGACTCAACGTGCTCCTGGCGATGCGGGATGACGCACGGGACCGAGGGAGATCCATGACCCTCGGCGCCCGAAGCCCCGCCGTGGCACGGCTCCTCGATCTGAGCGGTACCGCCTCCCTCTTCCCCCCTCCGCGGTAGGGATGGCCCCGAGCCACCGAGGCGTCCCGACGAACGCGCACGGGCGGGCGCGAGCCATGACCGCCGGCGCGGACAGCCCCGGCGGCGAGCCGGAACGTACGCACGGCACGGGGCCCGGACCCGCCGGACGGGCGCCCCGCTCGGCCTCCACGGGCGGCCCCACCGGCGGGGTGGCCGTACTCGCCGCGGCACCGGCACCCCGCGGTCCGCGGCCGGACCAGGCCGCGCCGGACCGCGGCAGGGTCTCCGACGGCGGTGCGCGGCCCGGCAAATGGCCGACCGGATGCTAACCCCCGCCCACCCGAGGGCATACGAACGTGATGACGCGAGACCCCATGGACTCACCGGACGCCGCCCACCGGCGCCCCGAGCACATGAGCGACGAGACCGTGCAAGCGCTTGGATCACTGTCCAAGGCGCTGGAGACCACGGAGCGGGCGCGAGGGCATCTCTACGCCTTCCACCAGTTGACCGGCAGCGCCGACCTGGAGCTGGACAACGCCGTCCGCCTGCTCCGCGAAGCCGGTCATTCCGACCATGCCGACGTGGTCGAGCGGGAGATCCTGGGCCGCAACGTGATTCCGGGGCACTGGACGTTCCAGATCATCGAGGCCTACAACAGGACCTACTACCGGCCCTTCGCCGACGTGGAACGCGACGTGGTGCGCGATCTCGCCGACGGCCGTGACCATCTGTACGAAGCCGAGATGAAGGAAGCCCGCCGGTCCCGCGACCACCCCGACCACACCGCGCGGCCACCGACCACGGGGTGACGGTCCTCGCGCCACCGGCACGGGAATGTCATGAGCAATGGCACGGTTGTGCCTGTCGACTCCGACGGAGACGTTCGGACCGCCGGTCCGAATCGCCAGCCCCGCCGCCGGAGCCCCCGGATCTCCCGCGAGAGGGGAAAGAGATGGCCCGCAACGACAGGCGCCCCGTCGTGACACTCCGGTCGTCGGCCGGCACCGGTCACACCTATGTGACGCGCAAGAGCCGGCTGAACGACCCCGACCGGCTCGTACTGCGCAAGTACGACCCCGCGGCCGGCCGGCACGTGCAGTACCGCGAAGTGCGCTGACGCCGCGCCCCCATGCGAAAGAAGGAAGAGCGATGAAGGTACACGGGTCGCTGCGCGCGCTGAAGGCCAGGCCCGGCGCCCAGGTCGTCAGGCGCCGAGGGACGACGTTCGTCCTCAACAAGAAGGAGCCGCGCTTCAAGGTCCGGCAGGGCTGACAGCGCCTCCGGCACCCGGCCGCCGCGGACGTCGCGGCGGCCGTTCCCGTTGTGTTCCGGAAGGCTCCCCCGTGGGCCACCGGCTCGGGTGACCTCCGCCGGGGAGCCTCCTGGTCAGGCGCCGTCGGGAGTGAGGAGGAGGACGACCTCGACGGTCTTGCCGCCGAGGGCGGGGGTGACCGTGACGCTGCGGCTGAGGCGCTGGACAAGGGGCCAGCCGAAGCCGCCCGGGGTGGTGACGCGGCGGCGCGCCGCGGTGCTGGGCGGCGTGGGCGAGCGGTCGGTCACCCTGATGCGGACGGTGCCGCCGTCGAGCTCCGCGTGGAAGGCCGCGATGCCGCCCCCGTGCCGCAGCGCGTTGGTGACGAGTTCCGAGGTGACCAGCAGGATGTCGCCGACCACCCGCGGCGCCAGAGGCGCCCCGGCGTGTCCGTCGAGGAGCCCGCGTACCCGCTCACGAGCGGCGGCGGCCGTACCGGGGCCCTGCTCGTGCGCGACCGACACGGGCGGGGTGCGGTGTCCGTGGGTGCCGGGCCCCGGTGGGGAAGGGGCTGCACGTGTGCCCCTCGGCGTGCCGGACGGCTGCTCATGGCCGGTGGCGGCCTCGTTCGTCGTGCTTCCCCCTCGCTGCGTCGCCACGTCCGCCGCCTTCTGCTCGCGATGCACCGTGCGCCGCTCCGGTACGCCGTTCACCGGACGTGGTGGCCGTTGCTGCGTGCTCTCCGGATCTCGTCCAGAGCGGCGGTCGTCGTGGGGGCGATGGTGAAGAAGCGGGCCGTGTCGGTCAGGTCCAGCAGCCGCTGGACCGTCGGGTGGGGCTGGGCGAGCACGAACGGGACGCCGGCCGCCGTGTGACACCGGTGCGCCTCGATGAGCGTGTGGAGGAACGCGGAGTCGGCGAAGGTGACCCGGGACAGGTCGGCGACGACGCCGAGGGCGGTGCCGTCGAAGGGTGTGGCGAGCGCCTCAGCCAGCGTCCCGGCCTCGTCCGCGTCGAACTCACCGCCGGCCTGTACGACGCGTGCGCCGTCGACCGAGGTCGCGGTCACTTCAAGGTCTTCGCTCACCAGGGCATTGTCCCAGTTCACGAGCAGCGCGCGCAGAGTGGGGGTGCTTCCCCGGGCCCTCCCGCCGTCTACGTCCCGCCCATGCGGGGCGGGACGGGCGGTGCCGTACCGGCCGTCGCCCTGTGCGTCCGGTTCCCCGGGCGCCAGGGCGACGGCCGCAGTACCGTCGGCTCCGGTGACGTGGTCGACGGTGCCGGTCAGCTCCAGCAGCCGTTCGAGCGCCTCGGGCCGGTGGTCCAGGCGCAGAGGCGTCCCGGCGGCCGCCGCGAGCCGGTGGACCATGAGCAGGGCGGCCGGCCCCATGGAGTCGCACTGGGCCACCTTCCCGCAGTCCAGACGCAGCAGCCCGGAGGACGGTCCGCTTCCGGACGGAGGCGTGCGGCCTCGGTGAGGTCGTCGGACGAATCCCAGTCGAGGTCGCCGTCGATGCGGAGGCACACCTCTCCGATGTCGTCGGCGGTGACCTCGAGTTCGAACGTGCGGCCGGGAAACGCGGTCATGCTTCGGTGCCGGTGCCGGTGATCGTGGGACGCGGGTCCCGTCCGTGGAGAACGGCCGCCCCCTGCATGCAAAGTCCGTCGCGGGCACGGGACAGCAGTGCGGGACGGGCCTGCTCGCCCGCCGCCACGGCGGCGGGGCCGGTTCGACCGACTGCCAGGGCTTCGACAGCTTCAACGGCGCTCCCGGCGGCGACGGTCCGGCCGCCCCCGGCCGTGAGGGCGGCTTCCGCGGTAAGGGCGGCTTCCGCGGTGAGGGCGGCCTTCGCGGCCCCGCCGGCGCGGAGCCGCGCCCCCAATACGGCCGTGCGGCTGGGTTGTTGACGGTGTGCCGGTTGGGAGACTGGGCACATGCGGGGGAGGCACCGTGACCCGGGTCTCGTGGAGCAGGCCGGGTCGTGGTCGCGCGAAGGGGGGTGGTCATGACCGCGGACGACCATACGCGGCCGGCTCAGCCGGATGTCACGGCGGCGGCCGCTCGCGACCATGTGCGGCGCCTGCTGTCATGGGCGCCCGGCAGCGATGCCACGCGCCCGAGTACACAAGCGCACGCATGTGCGGACACGGAACCGGATGCGCCTGCGGGCGCGAGCACGGTTCTGGCGGACGCACTCCTGGTCGCGTCCGAGCTCGTGGCGAACGCCCTGCGGCACGGCGGTGGCGTCGCCTCCTTCACCGCGTCCCTGAGCGGTGACACCCTACGGATCAGCGTCGCCGACCGCACCGTCGAGGCACCCCGCTGCAAACGCTCCGCGGACGAGGTCCTGCCGGGCGGGCACGGGTGGCCGCTCGTCCAGCGGCTCTGCCGCTCCGTCGAGATCACCCCCTCCCCCGGCGGCAAGACCATCCACGCCAGCCTGGGCGTCGTCTGAGACGGGCACGCTGCCGCCACCGAACCCGTGGTTCCGACCAGGTGGTCCCGGGTCGGAGGCCGTCACTCCCGGCGACGGCACCGAGGACCCGTCGTACCGGCGGTGCGCCGCCGTGCCGTCATCGCCCAGCCCGCGCCCCGCGGATCCGCGTGCAGAGCCCGGCCGTGCCGGTCCCTCGCCGGCAGCACCAGGGCCCGGCGGCGCCGAGCCCCGTACGGGCGCCCCGGCCTCAACTCGTCACGGCCGGCTTCGAGGCCCCCTCGTCCCGGTGCAGACATCCGCCAGGTCGCCGGTCGCCGCTTTTACCCAGCCCTTCGGATTGCGTCAAGTCCCGATTGTTCGGAACGAGACCGGGCTCCCTTCGCTCCTGCCTACTTGTGGTGCGGGCCTCACCGGACGGGGAGGCCCAGCACACCGCAGCGGAAACGAAACACGCCGGGATTCCCGGCGATCCTCCGCTCCGGAATTCCTCCCGGACCGACCGGGGAGGCCACTCGTTCTCGGCACAAGAAGGAGTACTTCGATGACCCGTATCGTTCACAACCACAACGAGGAACGTCCCAGGCGACGAGGTTTCCGCCTGGCGGTGATTTTCGCCTCGGCTGCCGCGATTTCCGGTGCCGTGGCCCTCCCCGCGTCCGCCGCGACCCCGGCGACGGCCCATCCCGTGGCGCCCGCGGCGCTGGTCACCGACGGTGGTGCGGGCGGCTCCGGCGGTGCCGGTGGCGACAGCGTCTTCGGCGGCGGAGGTTCCGGCGGCTCCGGCGGTGCCGGCGGTGGCAGCGTCTTCGGTGACGGCGGCGAAGGGGGCACCGGCGGTGACGGTGGTGACAGCGTCTTCGGCGGCGGAGGCGGCGGAGGCGGAGGCGGGGGTGGAGGAGAGAGCGTCTTCGGCGAGGGCGGCGAAGGCGGTGGAGGAGGCGACGGCGGAGACAGCGTCTTCGGTGACGGCGGCGAAGGGGGCGGCGGCGGTGGCGGCGGAGACAGCGTCTTCGGCCCGGCCGGTGACGGCGGTGCGGGCGGCGACGGCGGCATCAGCATCTTCTGATCGCCCTCACCACCCATGGCGACCCGTGGCCGCCGTGCGGGGTGGAGGCCGGCCCGGCCTCCACCCCGGGTGTGACCCGTTGCGCGGAACGGGGGCGGCACCGCTTCTCCTGTTCTGAAATCCCCCACCCTCCCCCGTCTTCACCTGTCTTGGAACGGAGCATCCCCCAATGTCCAGGAAACTCTGGAAACGTTCGATCGTTCTGGCGGTGGCCTCGATGGCTGTCGCGACCGGGACCGCGTGCGCCGCTCAGGCGCCGCAGAGTCCCGTACGGGGCACCAGCCTCTCCGTCGATGCCGCGGCCCTCGGCAGCCGGTCCGCCGAGGACTGCGGCGAGGGCGGGGAGGGCGGCAAGGGAGGCGAGCCCGGCAAGCCTGGTGAGCCGGGCAAGCCCGGCCGGCCCGGCTGTGCGGATCCCGAGGACCTCAAGGACCTCAAGGACCTCAAGGACCTGGAGGATCTCAAGGGCCTGGAAGGCCTCGAGGGCCTGAAGGACCTCAAGGACCTCAAGGACTTCGAGGACTTCGGCGAGCTGCCCGACAAGCCGAAGGACGGGCTTTCGGTGGTGGACAAGGTGCGGATCGTGGTTGCTCTGCTGGTCGACGAGGCTACGACCGCCGAGGTCGCCGAGAAGTACGGCGTCTCGAAGAAGGAGGTCGAATCCTGGAAGGAACAGGTCCTCGACGGTGACTGGGCAGCCCTGATGAAGTAGGCGGCCGTCCTCCGCCCCCTACCGCAGGGCGAGCGGTACCCGGTTCGGGGACCGGAGAGGACGAGCGCGCAAGGCAGGGACGGTTCGGCGCCGCCGGCCCGCCCGGGTCAAGTGGCCCGGGCGGGCCGGCCGTTGTCGTGGAGCCGCACGCACCCCGGTCCTGACCGGACCGGGGCATCCGCGTGCCCGCAAGGGCCGCGCACTCCCGCGCACGCCGGCGATTCGCTTCGACGCCCTGGCACGGCCGCCCCTACCGCCGGTCGAGAAAAGCGTCAAGTTCCGAATTCTCGCGGAGTGACGGCACCGGGCACGGCACGGCCTACTTGATGCACACAACACAGCCGGCCCTTCCGATTCCCTTCGGTTTTCCCTCGCTTCACTCGACGGGGAAAGACCGCGGCACGGAACCGTGTGCGGGATCGAGGGACGGCGCTTCTCCGGAGAAAGGGGATACTCATGCGATTCGAAAGTGTGGGTTCTTGGGCCGGTCGGCTCGGTCTGGTGGTGGCGGCCGGGCTGCTCGGTGCCGGTGTGGTGGCCCCCGCCGCGATGGCTGCACCGGCGGCCCCGCAGTCCGGGGTGCCGACGGCACAACAGGCTGCCGCACGTCTGCCCGCGGGCGACGGTGGCGGTCCCTTCGACATCGAACTGGGCGACGACGGCAATGTCCAGGTCGGCGACCGGGCGTGCGTGGGCAACTGCAACGACCGCGCCAACGGCCCGGAGGGCGAGGACGGTGGGTTCTGCGCGGGTCTGTGCAACGGCAGCGCCAACGGCGGCAACGGCACCACCGGCGACTCCGGCCAGGACGGTGGCGACGGTGGCGACGGTGGCGACGGCGGAATCTGCGCGGGCATCTGCCACGGCAGCGTCACCGGTGGCGACGGCGGGGGCGGAGGCGACGCGGCCGGTGAGGGCGACGGCGGCTCCGGCGGGACGGGGGGCGACGGCGGACTCTGTATCGGCATCGGCTGCGAGGCCAGCGGCGCGGGCGGCCGCGGCGGCGACGGCGGTGAGGGTTGACGTCACGGGCGGGACGTCAACCCGATGCCGCATACGCCCCGCGGAGTCGCGCGGCCTCTCCCCGAGACCGGCCCCGGCCCCGGCCGACGGGCGCTCGGGGCCCCGGAGCCGTCGTGGAGGCGCGCGGACGGCCTTGGCCTGGGCCGTGGCCCTTGGCGGTGTCCTCGGGCCTCCGACTCGGTGGAGGTGCAGGAGCATGACCCCGCCCACCGCTGGAGCGGCGGGCTCCCTGCGTCGGTGGCTGAGCACCGTCGCAGAGGACCAGCCCGGCCCTGGTGAGCACGTTGAGCGCGCCTACGTGGCCAGCGTTCGCGATGAAGCCGCACGCGGTGCACTCGAACTTTGATCGGACGGGCGAGGCACCGGTGCGCCGGTCCCCGTCGGCCCCGGTGGACCGGCGCACCCCGACGGCCGGGACTCTACGGGCGGCGCCTGTGCAGGTAGTAGCCTCCGGCCACGCCGGCGAGCACCAGGGCTGCGACCGCTCCCGCGACCGTGGCGGGGAGTCCGCCGGGGGTCTCGGCGACCGGGGCCGTCCCGGGCGCCGCCGCGCTCCCCGAGGGCGATGAGGCGGCGACCGCCGGCGACTTCTCGTCCGTCGTCCCAGTGCCGGCGCCCGGTGTCGCCCGCCGGTCCTGGGGGGCCGGGGCGCCCGAGGCGCCGGACCCCGTGTCGTCGTCCCGTGCGTCTCCGCCGCCGCCGGAATCGCCGCCGGAATCGCCGCCGGAACGGGCTCCGGTACCGGTGCCGGTCAGGAGCACGTCGGAGCAGGAGTAGTACGTGTCGGGGGTGTCGGAGTTCCGCCAGATCGTATAGAGCACGTGCCGGCCGGTCCGGGTGGCGGGAAGCGAGCCCTCGATACGGTAGGCCCCGTCCCGGAGCACCGGGTCGGTGGCCGTGAGGAACGGTTCGCGCTCCAGGTCGTCCCAGGTCAGCGCCGTACGCGGGTCATAACCCTCCTTGGTGAGGTACACGCTGAAGGTGCCGCGGTGCGGGATCGTGGACGCGTAGGTGAGGGCGAACCGGTCCCCTGTTTCCACACGGGTGACGGGCCAGTCGGCGCGTGAGGCGTCGAGACCCCGGTAGGCCCCGATGCCCGCGCTGCACAGCTTCCCGTCGGGGATCACCCGGCGGTCGTCGCCCGCCACGTCGGCCACGCGGATGTTGTCCCATTCCTCGAGCACCGCGCGCCCGCCCGCGTCCACCGCGGCGGCGCAGGCGGCCGACTCCGTACGGCCGTCCCCGGGGCCGCAGACGACCGCCCGACTGACGGGATCCGTGGGAGCGCCGTGGGCGGCGGCGGGGGCGGCGGCGACCGCGACGAGGACGAGCGGCGCGCCGACGAGAAGCGCGACGGCGGCCGCGGGTGTGCGGTGGATGAAAGGCATCGCTGGGCGGACCTCCCGGGGATCGTGCCCGGGAATACGGTCCCGACGGGCTCGGCGTTCATCTCGGTCCGCGGCGGCGGCCGGCACGCTGTGAGCCGCCGGCGCGCCGTCGAGGTCGGCGGTGCGGCGAGCGCGGGGCTACGCGTCGTCGTCGGCGACGGCCGAGTCCGCGGTGTAGCGCGTGCGGGCCCAGAACGGAAGGACGAACCAGCACAGCAGGTACCAGGCGAGCACGCCGGCCACCAGGTAGGGCACGAAGCCGTCGTGCGTCGCCGTGCGCAGGACCAGGAACAGCGCGGCGATCAGGGTGGCGAGCAGCAGCACGATCCCGGTGAAGGTGAGGCGTGAGGCCCATGTGACGGTCTGCGGCTTGATCCGCCGCCCGGCGACGATGCGGTGGAAGGCGACGGGGGCGACGAGGGCCCCGGTGGCCAGGGATCCGAGGATGACCGTCACGATGTAGATGGTCTTGTCGGTCTGCTCCAGCCGCTGGAAGATCGGGGTGAACACCACGGTCAACAGGAAGCCGAACAGGATCTGGACGCCCGTCTGCACGACGCGTATCTCCTGCACGAGCTCCTGCCACCGGCGGTCAGCCCGTTCGTCCTCCGTCTCCTCCCGGCTGTCGGGCCGCCTGCCCGCATCCGGAACGCGTTCACCGCTCATGGGCCGTCCTCCTCGACGAGGGTGTGACGGATATGTACCCCCGACGGCGGATTCCGCTCGTCGGGGCCTCCACGTCCTCGTGGTGGTGCCTCGCGGTTCCCGGGTCGGTGCCCTGCGGTTCTCGGGCCCTCAGAAACTCAGATCGGTTGACTCGTCAACCGATCTCCCCCGCCGACCCTCCTCAGACGTTCGGCGAGCACGAACGTGACACTGATCAGCAGCGCCCAGGCGCCGAACTTGGTCAGTGCCACCGGCTCCCAGCCGCCGAGCTGGTGCGGGTAGCTCCAGGCGCCCGCGTAGGTCGCGGCGTTCTCGGCGACCCAGAGGAAGAAACCGATCAGGACGAAGGACACGGCGAGGGGCATGCGGTACCGCCGGGGGCCGACGGTGAAACCGACCCAGGTTCCGGCGGTGACGGCGACCATCGCCGTCGCGAGTGGCCAGCGGAAGTCCGGCAGCCAGTGGTGGGAGAAGAAGTTGACGTAGACGGCCGCCGCGACCAGCGCGGTGGCCGTGGCGCGGTAGCCGGTGAAGCGCAGATCGAACAGGCGCCAGGCACGGCAGAGGTAGCTCGCGACGGCCGCGTACATGAACCCGCCGTACAGCGGCACCCCGGCGATCTTGGTGACCGCCGCCTCGGGGTAGCTCCACGAACCCATGCGCACTTTCACCAGTTCGAAGAGCAGACCCACCACATGGCAGGCGACGATCACGAGGGTGTCCCGTCTGCTCTCCCAGCCCAGGCGCCTGGCCACGAAGGTCAGCAGCAGGCCGTAGCCCAGAACCAGGTCGTACCGGGCGACGGGCAGCTCCGGCAGCAACCGGGATGCCGCGATGCCGCCGAGGAGTGCCACGGCGAACGCGCAGCACCTCGCCTGCAGCATCCCGAACCTGAGCAGCTGGTGCATTCCGCCGAAGATCGTGTGCATACCCGCAAGGACGCCGACGGACGGCCTGCGGTTTGCTCCGAGCGGCCGCGAACACGCGGGCACGGCCTGGACTCCCTCCCCTGCCCCGCTCTCACTCACGCTCCGCGTCCGCGGTGTCGCCGTGCGCTCCTGGACCGATCGGCGAGTGCGCGGAGCACGACCGCCGGTGGTGTCAAGCCCCGAATTCCCGTTTCGGGACAGCAGCCGTCCGTTCGGTCTTACTGGAATCAGAGGCGCTCGCACCGGACGACGCGGCGGCCACCGCCTCTGCCTCCGACTCCCCGGACCGCGATGACTGCAGGTGAACGGCTCATGTACACGTCGATGAACTTCCGCACAGAGGTTCGCGTCGGCGGCCCCGGCGTCCCGCGACGGCCCGCCGCGGCCGCCGCGCCGTCGCCCGGAGAGCGCGCAGAGCGCGGACAGCCCGGAAAGCACGGAAAGCCCGCCGCCACGATCGGTGCCCGTGACTCCGCCCGGAACCGCAACTGGCCGTACGCGCTGGGCGGTGCCCTCCTGGTGCTGATGTTCTCCGCCATGTGTGTGCTCGGCGCCCTGATGGCGACGAGCTGCTACGAGCTCATCCGCGAGGGCACGGGCCTGTACGAGCTCTATCTGCAGTCGGCCCTGTTCGCGGGCACGGGCTTCATCGGTCTGTGCCTCCTGCCCGTCATCGCCGAACGCAACTGCGTCGGCCGCTTCATCGCCCGCCGCATCCCGGTGTGAGGCGTCTGCCAGAATCACCATGTGCCGAAGACCCAACTGACGATCAGGGACCTCATCATCGACTGCGCGGACCCCGAACGGCTGGCGGTGTTCTGGGGCGAGCTCCTGGGGAGGCCGGTCGCGGCGAGGACGGGACCTTATGTGTGGCTCGAGCGGGGCGCCGGGCCGGGAGTGGGACTCCAGAGGGTCCCCGAGGCGAAGGCCGTCAAGAACCGCCTCCACTTCGATGTGACGTCACCGGACCCGGCCGCCGAGCAGGCGCGCGTCGAAGCGTTGGGCGGTCGGCTGCTCGAACGGTACGCGTCGGGCGGCTTCCTGGTGATGGCCGATCCGGAGGGGAACGAGTTCTGCATCATTCCGCCCGGCCCGTTCGACGTCGACGACGACGGGCGCGCGGACTACCTCGTCAATCACGGCGCTTCGTGACCGCGGCGCAGGTGCCCGACCCGCACGCGCGCCGGGCACCGTCCGCTCCCAACGAGCGTGCCGCCCCCTCCCGCCGGGCCGGGCGTCGAAGGGCCCGGCGCAGGCGGGACCGGGGCGGCGACGGTCCGGGGCAAGAACAGCCCGTCGGACGGAGGCGACTCACCGGTGAGAGGCGCTCACCGGCGATCGGCGCTCACCGGCCACCAGGACTCAGGACTGCCCCCATATCTCGTCCACCCACTCGGGGTGGTCTATGAACGGGTTCCGATTGTGCTGGAACTCGTCGAACACGGTCTGGTTGCGGTTCTTCTCGAAGTCGTCCGGCGGGTCCTGCTCGTTCCACTGCTTCAGCACCGACAGCCGGCCGATGTGGGGCGCGGAACCGTTGTCGACACTGTCGTTGGGTTCGAGGTCGGGGTCGCCGTCGCCCCCGTCGTAGCGGACGGCCATGTAGAGGATCATGCGGGCGACATCGCCCTTGACCTCGTCGCGCGGTTCGAACGAGTCGCTGTCGACACGGTTGCCGGGGGCCTCCTCGACCTCCTCACCACCGGTGTCGAAGTCCTTGTTGCCGCGGGTGCTGTTGACGGTGACGTCGGTGGGGCGCAGATGGTGGATGTCGGTGCCGGGACCGACGTCCGTGCCGAAGTCGCCGTGGGACTTGGCCCATACGTGCTCCCGGTTCCAGTCGTCGGTTCCGGCTCCGTTGGTGTCCTTGCTCTGCGACCGGCCGCTGTAGAGCAGGATCACGTTCGACGGGTTCTCCGGATCCTCGTCCGTGGCCTTCAGCGCGTCCCAGACCTGGTCGTAGGTGAGCCGGGTCTGGTCGCTGACGATGGCGTGGAGGGCCTCCTTCAGCTCCGGACCGGACTTGCCCAACGCGTCCTTGTAGTACGTGTCGTCGTACGCGCCCACCGCTCCGGCGGTCCGGGCGGGAGTGGAGGCGGGGGGCGGCTGGGTGGCCATCGCGGCCGCGGGAGCGGCGATGGCGGTGGCTGCCGCGGCGACGACGGCAAGCTGCCACGGTTTCCGGCGCTTGAGGCGGTGGGTGGACATGTGGGGGGGGTGTCCTCTCCCTGTTCGGGCGACCGGCGGATCACTCTCGTACACGCCGGCGCAAAGCAACAGTTGTTCGAACACGGAGCTTTCCACGGGATGGCCGTCACCGCGTGGACAGACTGCGTCCATCGTGTGCCGACACCGTGAACACCACGGGGGAGCGCGCCGGCCTGCTGGACACCGGCGGGGTCGACACCTGCCAGGGCGGCTCGGGCGGTCCCATGTTCCGCAAGGACGAGGCCGGGGTCTGGACCCAGGTCGGCATCGTCAGCTGGGGAGAGGGTTGCGCCCGCCCGGGCAAGCCCGGTGTCCACACCGAGGTCAGCACGTTCGCGGCGGACATCGAGACGGCCGCGGAGGGTCTGGGCGGCTGACCCGGCGGGCGGGGCGAGGTGGTCCGCCGGGCTCGCGCGTCTCGCCGCGGACCGGGAGGACGCCTTCGGCGCGCGCCGAAGGAGCGGACCGGCCGCCGCGCGGCCGGCTTCGCGGCCCGTCTGGCCACGCACCCGTGGGTCCCGCGCCGAGCGCCTTCCACTCGGCGCGGGACCCACCGCCACCGGGGTGCTCCACACCGGGTCCCGGAGACGGCCGCGGCGCGGCCGTCTCCGGGACCCGGTGTGTCAACCTCCCCGCAGAAGCGGCGCGTCCGTCCAGCCCAACGGGTACATCGCGCTGTCCGCGGCCGGTGCGCACGGTTCGTGTCCCGCCTCGTTGAAGGCGGTGAGCGCGTCGATCAGGGCGGCGCGCCGGGCAGGGGCCATGCGCGTCACGATCGTCTCGATCTCCCGCCGTCGGCGACCGGTGACGTCCTCGACGAGGACCCGGCCGTCGTCCGTCAGCCGCAGCACCGTCTCGCGCCGGTTCGCCGGGTTCGTACGGCGGTCCGCGAGGCCGGCCGCGATCAGCCGGTCGATCATGCGCATCGCCGTCGAGGGATTGACTCCGAGACGCTCGGCGAGCACGACGAGCTTGGCCGGCCCGTGCATGGACAACACCACCAGCAGTCGGAACTGGGGCAGCGTCACCCGCTCCTCGACCGCCGCCAGGGACTGGGCGGAGACGGCGACGAGCAGCCTGGACGCGGTCAGTACGGCGCGTGTCACCGCCTCGACGTCGTCGAAGCGCTCCGCGGACTCCCCCTTGTCGGCCATACCCCCTTTTCTACCCTGCCCCGTCGGCCCGCCGTACCTCGCCCCGACCGTGACCGTGCGCCGCCCCGGCCACCGCGGTCACGCGCCCGGGCCGCCGGGCCGTGCCCGGTGTGTCGGGCCTCGGGAACTCCCCTCCACTGCAGCGTCCGGCGGAAACCGCGGCGAACGACTGAACGGAACGGAGCCCGTGTCCGTACTGCCGGCTGCGTGCCGTGCCAGCCACCACAAGAGCTCCCGGCGACGTGAACGAGAACGAACACCATGCCGATCCGGAAGGCATCATGAGTCCGAGCCGACGTGCGGCCGAGTCCGGGATCCCCCTGCGGACCGTCGGTGTCGTCGTCGCGGTGTGCGCCGTCATCGCCGCCGTCCTGATCGTGACCCGCGGAGGCGAGGGCGACACGCCGGCCGCGCCGTCCCCCGCCGGGGTCGCGCCTCCGGGCGGATACGGCCAGAACACGGGGGCGGGATACGGGCATTCGTCCGGCGTCGGTGATGCGACCGGCACCTGATCCGCCGCCTTGCACGGCAGGCGAACCAGACGGTCCTGCACCACATGGAGGTCCAGGAGGACACCGGCCTGGTGGACGGAGCCACGCTCGCGGAGGTCGAGAAGTCCGTCGCCCCGCGCCGGTGAGGGCGGCACCCGGGCGGAACAATGCCCTCCAATCGGTTCGCACGGCTCTGGCATTGCGGTTTGTCCTATGCAATGATTCGAGCGAGGAGGGCCCGGCGACGGGCCGGTCCAAGCCTGGGAGCTGGGGCGCTGGCACGGTGCGCAGCTGACCACGGCATCCGGCGCTTCGGCGGAAGCCCTCCTCGCCAGATCTACCGGTGTTCGGGGTTCGGGGAGTCGAAGCGACACCCCGCGTCCCACTCCGTGCGCTGATTGCCGTGCGCGGGAATGCCGCCCGCACGTTTGAGCAGCGCGGCCAGGTGCAGCAGATTCCACGTCATGAACGTGGTGTTGCGATGGGTGAACTCGTTCTCGGGTCCGCCCGAACCGGGGTCGAGATACGAGGGCCCCGGCCCGGCCTCGCCGATCCAGCCCGCGTCGGCCTGCGGCGGGATGGTGTAGCCGAGGTGCTGGAGGCTGTAGAGCACGTTCATGGCGCAGTGCTTGACCCCGTCCTCGTTGCCGGTGATCAGGCAGCCGCCGACCCGTCCGTAATAGGCGTACTGCCCCTTGTCGTTGAGCAGGCTGGAGCAGGCGTACAGCCGCTCGATCACCTGTTTCATGACGGAGCTGTTGTCGCCGAGCCAGATGGGACCGGCCAGGACGAGGATGTCGGACGCCATCACCTGCTCGTAGAGCGCGGGCCAGGCGTCCGTCTCCCAGCCGTGTTCGGTCATGTCCGGCCACACCCCGGTGGCGATGTCGTGGTCGACGGCGCGTACGACGTCGACGCGGACGCCCTGGCGTTCCATCAGGGTGCGGCTTCTCTCGACCAGACCTTGGGTGTTGCTGGTCTCGGGCGAGCGTTTCAGGGTGCAGTTGACGAAGAGGGCGCGCAGGTCGTCGTAGCGAGCGGACGGCGCTTCGGAGCCGGACGGCTGAGTGGTCACGAGGTCCTCCTGTGGGTACTCCGCTGTGGCGTTGACCGGGGTGCGGAGCGTCCATCGTGCTCGCGGGGCCCATCGCCGGGCCGCTGCGGCGCCGCGGTCCGTCCACGATCACTCCGACGGCCGACGACACGTTTCGTCTCCGGCCGGGCCACGGCCGGGGACCTGCCGGTACGAGGCGGCGGGCCGTGTTCCTCGGCGGGCCTCCACACCCGGTGGCGGCGCGAGCCGTACCGGGCCTGCGGAACGGCCGTCGGACGCTCGCGGGCGATGGGCCGCCGGCGCGGACGGCGGGCGGCGTAGCGCGCTTCGTCCGCGTGCCGCAGGGCCGCTTCCGACGTCGGCGACGAGGACCATACGGCGGATGCGGCCGTCCTGACGCACACCTCCGGCCTGCGACGGGTCCTGCTGGGCGCGCAGGCCGTCCGCCCGGGAGAGGGCGTAGGGGCCGATCGGCCGCTGCTGCTCCCGTGCCCGATCACCGTGCGAGGCGGGCCGCCCCTCCCGCGGCCGCGACGGCGGCCCGACTCCCCGCCCTTCATGCCTCACGCACCCGAGTACGAGTCCGGGCGCGGGAAGTCGGGAGCGTCGTCCGGCTGCCCGCACGGCGCGGCACCCGTACCGGCGCACCGGTGGGAACCACCGGCCGCGTCCGGAGCCGAGGCGTCCGGTCAAGTCACCCGTGCGGCGGGAAGAACGGGTGCGGGACGAGGACGGCCGGATGCCTGGTATGCGGGATAACCTTCGGTGGTACGAAGCCGGGGGCCATCCCTTCCCGGCCGACCGAACTCATACACCGAGGGCGAGTTGCGTGAGAACGAGATGGCCGTGTTCGGCGTGTCCGCCGCGGAGGAAGAGCTCTACCGGCACTTTCTGCGCAACCCCGATACCACGATCGAGGACCTGCACGCGCTCGCGCACAAGGACGGGCCGAGCCGGGGGCAGAACCCGGAGCAGTGCCTGGAGCGGCTGCGCCGGCTCGGTCTGATCCACCCCACGGGAGCCGACGGCCGTATCACTCCCGCGGACCCCGAGGTCGCCGTGGCCAGGCTCACGGACGCCCGACTGCACGCGCTGCACCAGGAGTTGCAGCGGGTGACACAGGCCCGGCACGTCATCCAGGGTCTGCGGGCCGAGCAGGGCGAGTGGATGGCGCCGCAGGGCATCGAGCAGTTGCACGGTCTGGACGACATCCGCAACCGCATCGAGGACCTCGCGTTCTTCGCCCGGGACGAGATCCTGTCGGTCGAGCCGTACACCAAACTGTCGGCCGAGAACATCGCCCGGTCGAGGCCACTCGACACGCGCTGTCTGCGCAGAGGGGTGCGCATTCGGAACGTCGTACTCCGAGCCGCGCTCGACAATCCGCCGACCGCGGGCTATCTGCGGGAACTGGTCGCGGAAGGCGCGATGATCAGGGTGGCGGAGAACATAAACGAGCGGATCCTCGTGTACGACGGCCATACGGCGCTGGTGCCCGTCGATCCGCGCAACACGGCTCGGGGTGCGCTGCTGGCCCGGAGCAACGGGTTGGTGGCGAACATCATCGCCCTGTTCGAGAAGATCTGGTCCCAGGCCGAGCAACTGACCGCCGCTGCCGGGCCGGAGGACGCCGGGGAGCGGTTGACCGGTACCGAACGGCGGGTGCTGCTGTCGATGTGCTCGGCGGGCAAGGACGAGGTGGGGGCGCGGGAGCTGGGCGTGTCGGTGCGGACGTATCGGCGCCATGTCGCGGACATCATGCAGAAGCTGAGTGCGGTGAACCGGGCCCACGCGGCGCTGCTCGCGAGGGAGCGCGGCTGGGTGTGACCGCGGAACGCGGCCGGGCGCCTTCGGACCGGCCGACTCCCCCCGGGTCCGGTCGGTGGCGAGGCCCGGCTGCCGGTTCCGTCCGGTCCGGTCCGTCGGCGGGGGTCCAGTTGCGGAGGTCCGGTCCGGGCCCGTTCGGACCGGTCCGTCGCGCCCGTTTCGCCGTCGTGCCCCGGCCCTGTGGTTCAGTCCCGGTCGCAAGACCAGCCGCGCAGCCCCGAGTCCGCCGGGGCCCGGCTGACGGCGCCGCTGACCGCGCGGATCGGTGGCCGTGTCGAGGGCGATCCGCAGCCGGATGCGGTCGGCACGGACCTCTGGCAGGCGCGTCCAGGCCCCCGGCAGGAGGCCCAGCAGCCGGATGACGGTGGTCTCGCCCGCGGGCGTGGAGCGGTCGTCGCGCACGGTGACGACGTCCACGCAGTCCGGCCGGGCGGGGCTCATCGCCGTAGGCCCTCCTGCCCGTCAGGACTGCCGAGCAGACTGCGTGCGGCGGAGGCCATCGCGGTGATGCCGACCGGGAGGGCCGTGCGTACGTCGGGGGCGAACGTGTCCGCGTGGTTGGCCGGCACCGGTTCGCCGCCGTCCCTCGCGGCGCGCCACTGCCGGGCGCCGGTGGCGCCGAGCATCCAGTAGGCGACGGGTACTCCGCCCGCGGCGTAGTGGGGGAAGTCCTCGGTGGCGGTCGAGCCCGGCCAGTCGCTCACCCGGTGCGCCCCGAAGACCTCCTCGTGGGCGCGGCGCACCCGGTGCGCCGTGTCCGCGTGGGCCACGAGCACGGGCGACGCGGCCGTGACCGTGATCTCCGGTTCCCGGTCGCATCCGGAGGCGGCGCACTCTGCGCGTACGACGCGCTGGACGGCGTCGGTCACCCTGGTCAGGGAGGCGTCGCTGAACGCCCTGACGGAGACGGACAGCCGGGCTTCGGAGGGGATCACATTGGCCCGGTCCCCGGCGTGGAGGGAGCCGACGGTGAGCACGACCCGCTCGCCTGGTGCGGTCTCGCGGGACACCACCGTCTGCAGCCGTACGACGACGGACGCGGCGGTCACCACCGGGTCGACCGCGAGGTGCGGGGTGCCCGCGTGTCCGCCGCGGCCGTGGACGACCACGTCGAGGGTGGCGCCGGCGGACATCAGCGGGCCCCGCCCGTGGGCCACCGACCCGGCGGGCAGCGGTGCGCAGTGCTGGGCGAGCACCGCGTCGGGGATACCGAAGCGGTCGTAGAGGCCGTCGTCGAGCATCGCCCTGGCTCCGGCGAGGGTCTCCTCCGCGGGCTGTCCGACGAGTACCAGCGTGCCCCGCCAGGAGCCGCGGTCGGCGCCGAGGAGCGCGGCGGCACCGGCGACCGACGCGGTGTGCAGGTCGTGTCCGCAGGCGTGCATGACGCCGGGAACGGTGCTGGCGTACCTCAGGCCGGTGCGCTCCCGTACCGGCAGCGCGTCCAGTTCGGCGCGGACCGCCACCGTGGGGCCGGGGCCGTTGCGGAGGACGCCGACGACTCCGTGCCCGCCGACGCCACGGGTGACCTCGCAGCCGTGTCGTTCGAGCCGGGCGGCTAGGGCCCCGGCGGTGCGGGCCTCCGCGCCCGACAGCTCCGGATGGGCGTGCAGATCGACGTAGAGAGCGGTGGCGTCCCTCAGGACGTCAAGCGGGACCTCTGGTGCGGTCATCGGATCTCCTTGCCCTTCCGTGCGTTGTCCCTCCGTGCGGCGGTGAGGACCGGAAGGCGGCTCCCCCGCCGGCGTCCCCGCCCCGCACGCCAGATGTCCGGCGTTCCGCTGACACGGGGTGTCAGCGAAGTGTCAGTGACAGCCGAGGCGTGGTGAAAGGGCGTTCGGCTGCAATGGGCCGTACGAGGGACACCGCCGGAACCGCCGGCCTGACCCGCACACCGAGGGAGACCCCCATGACCCCGAAGCCCGAACTCGCCACGCTCGCCGACGAGATCCTGGAGCTGGAGTCCGAGACCTTCGAGATCTCGGACTACTCGGACGCCGCCGAGGTCGTCCTGGCCGGTTCGACGTCGTGTTCCTCCACGTCGACCTGCTCCAGCACCACCAGCACCACGTCCTGCAGCGCCTGACCCCAGGAGCGCCGGCCGTCCGCGGACGGACCACGGCCTCCCGCCCGGCGGGGCACCTCCGCCGGGCGGGAGGCCGCTCGCGTGCGGGGGGACCTGCGCGGCGGGCGGGCCTTGCCCGTACCTCTCGCCCGCCGCCGTCCCCGCACCCGGGAGGTCCCGTTCCCGGCCGTGCCGCAGTGGGTGACGGGCCGTCATGGAAACGGATGGGGAACGGCCTTGACCTCGGTCGCGGGCAGTACGTCCGGGCGCCGCCCGGCGTCACGCAGCCCCGTCCGCAGCCGCGGCATCAGCAGGGCCCGCTGCCGGGACCAGCCGAAGTCGAGCGGCAGGATGCCCGGGACGACCATGGCGACGGTGTTCAGCCCCATCCGGCGCTGCTCCGGTGTCGTCTGGTCCACGACGACGACGTCATGGCCGGCGTCGGTGATCCGCCGGACGAGGAAGCGCACGTCGTCACGGAGGTCGTCGGTCCGCGGCCGCACCGAGGCCGTCCAGTCGCGGAACGCCGCCTCGAGCGGCAGGAGGCCCGAAGGCTCCAGGAACTCCCTTGCGTGGGATGCCATTTCGGGCAGGCCGAACAGCTGGGCGTGGTCCTTGAGGTGGAGCACCTTGGTGTAGTCACGGGCCATTTGGAGCAGTTCGCCGCGACGCTCGGCCACCTGGTGCGGCAGGTGCGGGATGTACGTCAGCACCTCGGAGAGGGCGGATTCCACGGTCTCCTCGGGGTCGAACCCGGCCGCCGCCCCGAAGGACAGGGTCCCGGGACCGCCGTCGCGGCGGACGGCCAGCGCGGTGACCACGGGTACGGCGAGGTCCATGGTGGTGTCGTAGGCGTGGACGTCGTAGCCGTGCAGCGCCGCCCGGTCGATCATGGCCCGGACCGCGGTGCGCCGGCAGGTGCTGAGGTCGATCGCGGTGAGCCGGGCGCGCCCGTACCAGGCCAGCAGGAAGGCGTCCCGTTCGACGAGCTCCAGCAGGGCGAAGAGGATCGCCTCCTCCGGACTGCCGCCGGTCGCACAGCCGTTGGAGCACTCGAAGACGAAGTTGTCGGCGTCCACTCCGGCGCTGTAGTGGGCGAGGCGTGCGGGGACGAGCACCGGCCGGTCGTCGCGCAGCGAATGCCCCCAGACCCAGGGGATCTCCCGGGCCGGGTCGAAGGGGCTGACGAGCGGGTCGCTCGCATAGGTCTCGGGGGCGTAGAGGCCGCGGGCCGCGGGATCGAGGGCTGGGGTGCCCTCGGCGACCAGGGCGTCGTACGAGGCCGTCACGGGGGTGGTGCCGCGGCGGCGGTGGGTGCCCGCGTAGCGTTCCAGGCCCTCCAGGTGCGCCAGTGTGCGGCTGGCGGCGTAGCTGTTGGCCTGGCCGCTCCAGGTGACGTCGTTGAGACCGGCGTAGCCGCGGACGAAGTTGGTGCCGGCGACGGGTGCGGTGGTGGTCGAGGCGGGGTTGATCCAGGTGCGGGCGCCGAGTGCGCCGCAGACGGGGTTGGCGAGCGCCTGTTCGGGGAGCTCGTACGAGGAGGCGGAGCGCAACCGGTAGCGGCCGGGGTCCGGTTTGGCGGCGGACCGCAGCGTGGTCCGGGCGCCGTCCGCGGTCTCGGGGACCGTCGTGACGCAGGACGGGCACAGGGGTTCGGGCAGGAGGGGGAAGGTCACGGTCGCGAGGGTGCCGAGGTCGACGCGGGTCACCTGGCACAGGGCGCGGTCGGCCGGGGCCGTGGCCGGCGGGGTGAGGCGTCCGCCGAGGGCCGCCCGGTAGACGGCCCACACCGCGTCGACGGCGTAGGGGGTGAGCAGCGGCCAGGCGGTGGCTCCGTGCGGCGGTCGGCCACGTTCGAGTGCCTCGCGTTCGGAGCGGCTGCGCAGTCGCTGCCAGCGCATGGCGAGACACTGGCCGCACGCCGGTCCCCGCTCGCCGCCCCACGGCCCGATCAGGGCGGCGCGCGCGGTCAGCTGGACGTTCGCCCGGGGGCGCGTGGCCGCGTACGGGTCGGGGGCTCCCGTACCGAGGACGTCGGCGGCACCGAGCGGCACGACGAGCGGTGCGGGGAGGCCGGTGTCGCCGAGCGCCGCGCGGTGAGCGGCGAGCGCGTCCTGAAGGTGCCCGGTGGCCCGTCCCAGCGGTGGCGCGGCGGGGGCCGCGGCGGTGGTCGTCATGCCTTGTCGCTCCAGCGGAACGTCCTGACGGCGACGGCGCCGAGCACCACGGCGAAACCGGCCAGCACACCGCAGTCGAGGAGGATGCCGCCTGTGCTGCCGCCCGTGAGCGCGCCGGAGACACCGTCGTTGAGGTAGCGCAGGGGCAGCGCCCGGGAGAGGCTCTGCATCCAGTCCGGCATCATGTCCAGCGGGAGGAAGGAACCGGACAGGAACGCCATCGGGATCATCAGGCAGTTGGCGACGGCGGCGACGGCCTCGGGGGTCTTGGCGTAGGAGCCGACGATCACTCCCAGCATCAGGAAGGCCGTGATGCCGAGGACGAGCACGGGCAGCACCAGCGGCCAGCTGCCGGAGACGCCCAGCCCGAAGAACGGCAGCATGGCCACGGCGACGAACAGCACGGCCTGGACGACTCCGACGGCGACCGCCAGCACGTAGCGGGAGGCGATCACCGCGGAGACGGGCGTCGGTGTCATCCGGATGAGGCGCAGGATGTCGTCGCGGCGCCACTGCATCAGAACGAACGCGACCCCGAAGACGGCGGCGTTGCCGACGCCCCAGGCGAGCACGCCGGGGGCGATGTGGTCGATGTACGGGCGGCCGCTCTGCTCGACGTCCTGACCGCTGAAGATCAGGCCGAAGACGACGAGGAACAGCAGGGGGAAGGCGAAGGTGAAGAAGAGCGTGGTCCGGTCCCGGGTGTAGGCCCGGTATCCGGCCGTGGTCAGCGCGGCGTAGGCGCTCATGGCGAAGGTCTCCGTGGTTCGTGGCCGGCGGTCAGCGCCGGCGGGAGGCGATGGCCCGGAGGGGGCTCGGGGTGTGCGGGCGGGGCTACGCTCCGGGGTCGGCCGCGCCGGTCAGCTGGAGGTAGACCTCCTCCAGCCCGGCGGTGCGCGTACGGACGCCCCGGAGTCCGGCGAGGGCGTCGACGGCAGCGAGTACGCTCCCTGCGTCGAGCGTCTCCAGGACCACCGAGTCGCCTTCGAGGGCGGCCCGTTCGACCCCGGGGATGCCCCGGGCGGTCTCCAGGTCCAGCCGTTCGGCGGGAACGAGCAGCCGGGTGGTGGGGCTGCCCTGCTCGATCAACCGGCCGGGGCTGTCCAGAGCGGCGACGCGGCCGTCGACGAGGATCGCCACCCGGTCGCACAACTCCTCGGCCTCGTCGAGGTGATGGGTGGTGTAGATGATGGTGCGGCCGGCGCCCTTGAGGTCGCGCAGCACCTGCCACAGGGCCCTGCGGGCCTGCGGGTCGAGTGCCGCGGTCGGCTCGTCGAGGAAGATCAGCTCGGGTTGGTGGACGAGGGCGGAGGCGATCGCGAGCCGCTGCCGCTGCCCGCCGGAGAGGTCGTCGACGCGGGTGCCGCCCTGCTCGGTGAGTCCGACGGAGGCCAGCGCGCGCTCGGCGGCGGCGTCGTCCCTGCGGTACAGGGCGGCCACGGTGCGCAGATGTTCCCGGGCGGTGAGCCGGACGAAGAACGCGGAGGACTGGGTCTGCACACCGACGCGTGTGAGGAGTGCCGGGTTCCTCGGCCAGGGGCTGTGGCCGAGGACGGCGACGGTGCCCGAGTCGGCGCGGCGCTGGCCCTCCATGATCTCCACGAGGGTGGTCTTTCCCGCGCCGTTGGGCCCGAGCAGTCCGAAGAACTCACCCCGTGGGACGGTCAGGGACACGCCGTCGACGGCCTGCACGGAGCCGTAGCGCTTGTGCACTGCGTCCAGGACGACGGCCGGGCCGTCCTGCGGGCCGGCGGTGGGGGGCATGGAACTCTCCTTCGATGGAAGCGGATCGCGGCCGGGGGCCGTCATGGCGCGTTGGTGAGGTAGTGGTGGGCAACGGCCGAAGCGGCGGCCGCGAGCAGGACGAGGGTGAGTGCGACGGCCGCGGCGTAGACGGCGTAGGCGCGGCGGGCGCGCCGCGGGTAGCGCGCGGCGGCCGGGGAGCGCCGGAGCAGGAGCCCCAGGTACGCGGACGTGGAGGCGGCGAGCCCGGTGGCGCCCAGGAGTTGGGCGGCGATCCTGTACCCGTCGAGGGGAGGCAGCGGAAGGAGCATCGTGAACGCCTGGACGCTGCCCAGCAGGAGGAGGGCACCGACCGCCTGCCGGGTGGTGTGGTCGAGGGGGGCAAGCGCCCAGACGGCGAAGAACGGCAGGAGGAACAGCAGGTTCACCGCGGCGCCCGCGCCGGCGGTGGCGATTCTGCCCCTCCGGCGGGGCAGATGGAGGAAGTCGTCCACGGTGCAGTACATGATGGCCACCGGGAGGCGCCAGCGCAGCCCTATCTCGGACACCCGTCCGCCGTGGTGATGCGCGAGCACTCCGTGGGCGAGTTCGTGCAGCGCGGTGCTGAGCCACAGCAGGGTGGCGACCGCGAGGAGGAGCGCCGGGGCGGTGAACAGGGCGGCGGTGCCGTCGAGCAGTTCACCGAGGCGCAGCAGCAGGGTGGCCTCCATGAGGACGGTCAGTGCCAGTAGCGGCAGCAGCACTGCCGGTGTGAGCAGGTACCGGGTGAGGCGGTGCAGCCGGGCGGCGGTCGCGTCCGCGTCGGCGACGAGGCGGACGCTGCCGCGCAGCGGCCATCGGCCAGCGGGCGGTTCCGCGCCGGGAGCGGTCGCGGCGGCGGCTGGGGCCGGTGACCCGGCGACCGAGGCGGCTGCGGATCCGGTACCGGGAGCGGGATCCCCCGGCGCGTCGGGGGAGCCGGGGCGGCGCGCGAGGAGATCGCGCGTGCCGAGCAGCGACAGCAGGGAACGCCAGTGGGAGTCGCCCAGACGCCGCCCGAACCGTCCGGCGTAGTCGGCCCCGATCTCCTCCAGGGTGCGGGTGCCGTCCATCCGGGAGATCAGGAAGTGCTCCCGGGGACCGACCTTGAAGGACTGCCCGCTCCCGGTGTTCTTGATCAGGTGGACGAGGTCCGGTCCGTGGAGCAGCGGCTCGCTGAGGAGCACCCCGGCACGCAGTGCGGGACGGTAGCGCGCCGGGAGGGAGGGGACGGTCACGGCGTCTCCCCCGTCGCGGGCTCACGCAGGGCGCGGCTGAGGACGTGCGCGAGGTACGCCTCGTCCCTGATGGTGACGTGCAGCCGGTTGTTGGTCATGTGCATGTACGGAGACAGGAGCAGCGGGAGCGCGGCCGCCGGGTCGGTGACCCGCTCGTCGCGTGCGCCGTCCCAGGAGCGGAACACCAGGTCGCCGTCGACGGCCAGCTTCTCCGCACGGGCGCGCAGTTCGGCGCAGTGCTCCGCCCAGCCGGCCAGGAACGACGGCAGCCTGCCCGACGCACCGTCGCGGGTGGCGGAACGCACGCGGGCGAAGTGCGCCGTGAGCGAGGGGGCCATGGCGGCGTAGTTGCGGTCGTACTCCGCGCTGCCGATGAACCCCGTGCCCGGGAAGGCCCGGTGCCAGAAGCTGTAGTAGCTGTCCAGGTACCCGGCGAGTTCGGCGTCCCCGTGGAGGAAGGTGCCGGACATGACCATCATCAGCTGCGCGGAGGTGCCGAGCAGCACCGTGCGCAGATGCAGGTTCTTGGTACGGAAGGCGTCGACGACGAGATCGCTGGAGTGCCGGAAGTGCCATTCGGCGAGGGCGACTCCGGCGGGGCCGCCGTACTTGCCGTACTCGGGCTCGTACGGTTCCGCGCTGCGGGAGTTGTTCGGACGCAGCCGCATACGCCCCTGGGCGTCGGTGTAGTGACCGCGCTCGGCGCCGGGGAACTCGATGTCGAACAGGGTGTTGTAGAAGTCGTTGAGGAAACCTGAGTCGACCTCGTACAGCGCCGGGCGCTCGGCGAGGAAGGCGTCCACGGCCTCCTCGGTGCGGCGCCGCACCTCTGCCGCGGCCCGCGCCGACGAGGGCTTCAGCCTCAGCCGGACGTGCGGTCCCTCCAGCCAGTAGTTGATGAAGAACCAGCCGGATATCAGCCCGTCGGCCTCCAGCTCCGCCACGAGCGGCCGGATGCACTGGAGGAGCATGGGCCGGGGATTGGCGGCGTAGAAGACGTGGGTGGCCTGCCAGTCGTGGGCCTCGGCGGACGCGGGGGACGGGCGAGCGGCGGCCGCCGGGGCTGCGGCGGCCGCGGAGGCGTCGGCGAAGACCGCGCCCGCCGCGGACACCCGGTCCGGCGCCGGGTCGTACCCCGGGCCCGGCACCGGCGCGGAGGCGGAGCCCGTGGCTGAGGGCTCCCGGGAGCCGGGGACGGGCTGCTCGCTGTCGGAGGGGGGCCGGCCGGCGGCGGTCGTGCTCATCGTCGTCCCTTCGGTCGGGTGGGGACGGCCGCGGTCTCCACGGCCAGTTCGGCGACATGACTACCCCGCGCGGACGACACGTGCAGTCCGCCTTCGTCGGGCAGCATCTCGCGGAGGACCACACGGGCCTCCGACGTCCTGAGCATGCCCTCGAACGCGGCCAGCGACAGCGGGCTGTCGAGGTCGACGTACTGCGGCTTGGCCCCGGTCGCGCCGCGCGCCCCGCCGTCGGTGACGGTGGCGAAGACCCGGTCGGGCAGTCCGTGGGCACGCCGGAACGCGTGCCACCCCAGGAACCACTCCTCCTGCGTCACACCCCCGCCCCGCAACGGAAGGGCGGAGGCGGCGGCGCTCCAGCTGCGCCGGCTGAGCACGACGCCACCGTGCCGCACCCGGGGTCTGCGGGTGACACCTCCGACGGGTTCGCTCTCGGGAACGCCGCCCCACACGTCCAGCGGCGACATGGAGCTGGGCGAGAGCAGCAGCAGGGTGCGGGGCAGCTCCGGCAGGGCGAGCGGTACGAGGTAGCCGAGATACACGGGGACGACCTCGCGCCCGAGCCGGGCGGACCGCAGGACGAGCCGGTCCTCGCCCTCGTCGTGCACCAGATGCAGATCGTCGAGGTGGAGACCGTACGGCCCGGGCGGGCCGGCGCTCTCGCCCGGGCAGACGATCTCGTACTCGGTCAGCCGGCCGTGGAGGTTGAGGTTGCTGGTGACCGGGCCGCCGGTGACCTCGGCCAGCACGGCTCCGTCCGGGCGGAGTTCGCCGGCGCGGTGCAGCAGCCGCTCCTCCAGTCCTTCGAAGCAGTGGGCGAAGCGGCTGAACGGGAACGAGACGCCTCCGTAGGAGCGGTTGAGAACCGCCAGGGGCTCACCGCCGCGCGGGACGGCGAGCTGGACGTGATGGCTCAGCGGCATGAACGGCGGGGTGATCGGCTCGAGTTCACCGGCGACATCGGCGAGCAGTGTCTCCCCGACGACGAGGTCGTCATCGCCCTCGTGGTTCTCCCACAGGGCGCGCATCCCCTCGGCGAACGCCTGCCGGGCGGTGTCGAGCGCCTTGAGCTGGGGCAGCCCCAGCCAGTTCTCCTCCGGGACGTACCGTCCCTCGGCATCGAAGGGGGTGCGCCGGGAGGTGAACGAGATGTACTGGTCGAAGAAGTCCTCGTGGAAGTCGTGGACGAGTTTCAGCAGGTCGTCGCAGCGTCCACCGCGGCCGTGGCGGGCGACGAAGAAACCCTTGAAGGTGATGCGCTGCGGCAGGGTGAGGTCGAAGGCGGGCAGCACGCGCTCGACGGCGCCCAGCGCCCCGGCGACGGACCGCGTCCAGACGTCGAGGGGCAGCCGCACGTCGCGGCCCGCGGCGACGTCCTCGTACAGCACCGTCTGCGGCACCCTGCCGTGCGCGGCGCCCAGTTCCGTCTGCACGGTCCGCAGGTCCTCCCTCAGCCCGTCGAGCAGTTCGCGGCGCTCGCGCGGTGCCGCGGCGGCGAAACGGTCCAGGCGGGTCAGCGGTGTGGCGAGACGTCCGGCGAGTTCGGAGGCCCAGTCGCTGCCGAGAGCGCGGAGCGATTCCTGGAAGGCCCGCAGCGGATCGGTGTCGTGGACGCCGGTGCGCAGCCCCGGGACCTGGACCATGCCGATGTCGAGAAGGCCGGTCAGGTACTGCTCCGCCTCGGCGGCGGTGGCGCCGCGGTCGGCGGCCAGCCAGGCGGCGAGTTCGCCGTGGCGGAGGCTGCCGCGGTCCTCGAGCAGCGCGATGAGCCGCTCCAGGGTGCCGCTGCGGCGCAGGAAGAACAGCCGGTCCTGGACGGCGTCGAAGGTGACGGCGGTGTCCTCCTCACCGGAGGTGGTCCAGCGACGGACATAGCGCACCCGGTCACCGACGCGGCCCCAGCCGGGCGCGAGGGCCAGCGGCAGATCCGCGCGCCGGACGGGGTCACCGGTGACCACCTCGGCGAGCCGGCCGAGAGCGGCCACGTTGAGCCGGGCACGGCCGGTCCACTCGTCGTCGACACGGACGGCCAGTGCGTCGTGGGCGCCGGGGAACGGGCCGCCGTCGCCGCGAAGGCCGGAAGCGGCGTCCACTCGCGGGGCCGGACGGTCAGCGGGGGACGCGTCCTCGCCGGAGCGCGGGGCCGTGACCTCGCCGGAACGCCGCGCAGGTTCCCCGCCGCAACCCGGGACCGGATCCTCGCCACCCACCGGAATCCCGACCGGTCCCGTCCCGGCCGCCGTGAACTCCCCCGGCACCACCCCGGTGAACGTGCTGAACGGGCTCGTCTTGCACGCGGTGCGGTACAGGTACGCCAGCAGGGAGCGCTCGATCTTGCGGTCCCGCTTCGCCGGCGCGCGGTCCGGATCGGCGGCCAGCCGCCGCTGCCAGCCGTCGAGTTGCGCGTCCAGTGTGGGGGACGCCAGCAGCAGACCGCCGCGCAGTCGCGGCTCCCCCGCCAACCGCCCGAGGGCTGCCCGGGCGCGGCCCGTCTCCCGGGCGAGCAGAGCGGCGCCCTCGGCCCTGCGGCCGTCGAGAGCCCGGCGGTCGGTGAGCCAGCGTTCCAGCATCCGCGCGGTGGCCGGGTCGTGTGCACGGACCTGCGTGAGCGCGACGTCCGCGTCCCTGGGCAGCCGGTTGTTGAACACCGCACGGCGCACGGCGAGCAGCAGGCGCCGGGACGACTCGTCCTCGTTGTGGCCGATCAGCCCGTGCAGCAGACCGCCGAGACGCGTCCCCTCGACGGCCAGCCGCTCGGTCTCGGTGAGCACGTCGTCGGCCCAGCGGCGGCTCTCCGGGCAGCGGAGCCGGCGCACGCTGTCGACGGACAGCCCGGCGACGCGGAGCATGAACGGCATCGAGGTCTCCACCCTTCCGGTGCTCATCGGTCAGGCGATCTCGTGACGGAAGTCGGCCGGGCCGGGCCGTTCGTTGCCGAGCATCATGATCAGCAGGGGTGCCTCTCCGGTGCGCTCGAGGTCGAGTTCCTCGATGTACGAGATGTTGTCGAAGCCGAGCGCGACGCCGCAGCCGACACCGAGGGCGGAGGCGGCGGTGTAGACGCTCTGTGAGACCGCGCCGACCACCGCGTTGGCGATGCGGTAGCCGCGGTCGCCGACGGCGTCGAGCACGGCACGCGTGCGGACGGTCGGCACCAGGACCGCGCCGGTCTGCTCCAGGTTGTAGTTGGCCAGGAAGTAGTTCTTCTGCAGGAAGGTGCCGGGAGGCCCGGCCTTCAGCAGCCGCAGGGTGTGTGCGGCCGCGTCGTAGGAATAGGCGCCGGGGGCGATTCCCTCGGTGTGGCCGACGAAGGCGTACAGGCCGACGATCGGGGTGGTACCGGTGCCGGTGTCACCGCCGAGGGACGCGCCGGCGGCAGCGGCGGCCAGGCAGGACGCCAGGAGTTCGGCGCTCAGGGGCCTCCCGGCGTCGAAACGGCCGAAGCTGCTGCGGCGGTCGCGCAGCGCGGTGCGCACATCGGCGTCCAGCGGCAGTGGCGCGGGCAGCGGGACCGCCAGCAGCCCGGAGTCGGGGACGGGCGCGGCCGCGGGGGCGAGCGCCCCGGCCGCCGGACGCCGGGCGGCATGCGCCTCCGTGGCTTCCTGCATCCTCGTCACGGCGTCGAAGGCGAGGACGGTGCGCGAGCGTTCGAGGTCGCGGCGGCGGACGGCGGCCGCGGCCGCCGGCGGCGCGGGCCTGGCCCCCGCGCCCCGCCAGCGCAGCGGTACGACGGCGAACACTCCCTCCTCCTCCGTGCGAATCCCCAGCAGCCTGGCGAGCCGCTGCTCGTCGAACCACATCAGCGGCTCGACGGAGAGTCCCTGCGCCCTGGCCCAGATCCGCCATGTCTGCACCACGGTGCCGACGTCCATCGTGACGGCGTGGAAGGAGAAGGAGTTGTACTTGAAGGCGTTCTGCCAGTACTTGACGCCGAGGACGAGGAACTGGTCGGTTTCGGCGGCCCGTTCGGCGGCGGACGCCGGTTCACCGGTCGCGGCGGGCCCGCCGGAAACGGCGGACGACGCGGACCCGGCGAACTCGCCCGGCTCTGCCGGCTCCCCCGACGCCGTGGGCTCCGGTTCGCCGGCTGCCTCGCGCACCTCACCGGAGACATCGCCGGTGAGGAGGCGCTGCATGGCGTGGTGACGAGTGGCGTAGTAGTGCACACCGGGCGGCAGGGGGCCGCTCGGCCCGGACACCCAGTAGATGCTGACGGGGTAGAGCCCGCCGCCGGACGCGGTACCGCGGGACCAGTTGGCGAGCGGGTGGAACGGCAGCGCGCCGAGGTCGGTGTTGGCCTGGACGCCGAGCCGGCGCCCCGTGAGACCGTAGGAGTCCCGCAGCATGCCGGACAGGGTCGGCAGGTCGAAGGCCCGCTCGGGGCCGTCGTGGGCCGGGGCCAGGCCGCGGCCGACCGTCGCTCCGGACGGCACTGTGTGGCCGGGCAGCGGCACGGTGTCGGCGCCCGGATAGAACTTGGTCTTCCGCGGGCCGTCCGCCCAGTCCGGGACGAAGTCCGCCGGCGGCATGGGGACCCTGCCCCTCCGCATGATGGCGGCGGCGTAGTCATGGGCGTACCCCATGGTGTGCCCTGCTTTCTTGGTCGTGGGGGTGCCGGGCCGGGCCCGGTCAGGGGAAGGGATGCGGCGCGGGGTTGAGGTCGGCGGGGGTGAGATCGTGTGCCCGCAGGCCGGCTTCCCGCAGGGCCGTGCGCAGCCGGGGCATGCCGAGGGCACGCTGCCGACTCCAGCCGAAGTCGATGGGCAGCAGGCCGGGTACGAGGACGCTGACGGTGCGCAGTCCGAGTCGGCGCTGCTCGGGCATCGTCTGGTCCACGACGACCACGTCGAACCCGGCTCCGGTGACCGCGTCGAGGCAGCGGACGAGGTCGTCGCGCAGATCGTCGGAGACGGGCGGCACCTGGCCGTGACCGTACAGCTCGTCCATCGGGACCCGGGGCGGACGGGGTTCACCGGGCTCACCGAGGAGGAAGTGGGCGTGGCGTCCCATCTCCGGGATGCCGTAGGCGAGCGGGTGGTCGTGGAGCGCCGCGACCCGGTCGAAGTCCTCGGCCATGGCACGCAGCCGCTGCTCGTCGCGTTCGGTGCGGCCCTGGAGGTTGACGGCGTCGGTGGCGATCTCGCACAGCGCTCCTGCGAGCGCGGCCTCGGGATCGAGCCCGGCGCCCGCGCCGAAGCACATCCGGCCCGGTCCGCCGTCGTGGCGCACGGCGACGCCGGTGACGACGGGCACGGGGAAGGAGATGCGGGTGTCGAAGAACCGGGCCTCGTACCCGTACATCTCCAGCCGCTCCACCATGTGGCGGGTGGCGGGGCGGGCGCTGGTGCGGGGATCGAGTTCCGGGAGGCGCGCCTGCCCGTACCAGGTGAGGAGGAAGGCGTCCCGTTCGACGACCTCCATGAGCCCGAAGTAGACGGCCTCCTCCAGACAGCCGCCGGAGGCGCAGCCGTTGGAGCTCTCCTGGACGAACCGGTTCTCCAGGCCGGGAGCGTGGTAGTACGTCAGTACCTCCGGCACCAGGACGGGGCGTTCGTCGCGCAGCGACCAGCCCCACACCCAGGGGATCTCGCGGTCGGGGGTGAACGGTCTGACCCTCGGGTTGGCCCGGTGGAAGTCCTCGGAGTAGAGCCCGCACACGCGCGGGTCGACGGTGTGGGCACCGCGGGCCCGCAGCCCGTGGAGCGAACCCGTCACGCGGGCGCGCTTGGCACGCGGGCGCATCCCGGCACAGCGCTCCAGACCTTCCAGTACGCCGATGCGGACGCTGTGGCCGAAGCTGTCGGCGTGTCCGCCCCAGAACGTCTCGCGGAGGTACTCGCCGGACCGCATGGAGAAGCAGCCGATGGTGGCTGAGGTGGACGTGGACGACACGTCGTGGACGACGGACGGCCCGAGCGCGCCGCACAGCGGGTTGGCGAACGGCTCGACGGTCAGGCCGTAGTCGCCGATGTCACGGACCCGGAAGCTGCCCGGCCGGACCTTGGGCGCGGGAAGCAGGGTGAGGGCTGCGGCCTCCGGGGTGTCCTCTTCCGGCACCGCACAGCGTGGGCACTCCGGGTCGGGCACCAGCGGATAGTGACGCACCGTCAGGTTCCGTAGGTCCACGAGGTGCACGGGCGGGAAGATGCCGCTACGGGGGCCGGTACCGGCTACGAGGCCCGCGACCAGGGCGGCGAGCGCGTCCGCTGCGAACGGCGTGACGTACGGGAGTCGGCCCGCGGCCCGGGTGCCGGAGCCCAGTTCCAGCGCCTCCCGCAGGGCCACCGACCGCACGGCCTGCCAGCGCCGCTCCAGGCAGTGTGCGCAGGGGCGGCCGGACTCCCCGTCGCGGCCGGGTGCGAGAGGCCCGACGGCGGCGTGGTGACCGTAGATCCGGACGGGCACGGGGGGTTCGGTTTCGGCGGCGCGGAGGTCGCCCGGCCCGGCCACGGCACCGGGGGTGCCGGCCCCGGCCACCGCCCGCGGGCCCTCCGGTCCGGCCGGCGTCCGCACGGCGTCCCGCCCGGCCGCGTCGGCCACGGCCGGGGCGAAGGCGTCGCGCACGCCCAGGGCGGCGATGTCGAGCCGGGGACGGATACCGTGCCGGGCGAGCGCGGGGCCCAGGAGGCACACCAGTTCCTCGCAGGACCGGTCGCGGGCCGTGGCCGGGGCCGGGGACTCCGGCGCAGCGGTCGTGGGCGCGGACGCCGTCGCGGCAGTCGCGGACGCGGTCGTGGTCGTGGTCGGAGGCGGGGCGGCCGGGGACTCCGGCGCAGCGGTCGCGGTGGGTGTGAGCGTCTTCACGGCGGGCGCGGGCGGGTTCGTGTCAGCGGGCATCGGTGCCGTTTCCCCCGCCGCCCCGAGTGAGCAGGACACGCGCGGTGGCGATGCCTCCGGTGGGCAGATCGCACGGGGTGGTCGGGACGTACAGCGCGTCCCGGCCGCTCGCACGCAGCCGGTCGAGGACGGTGTCGAACGTCGTACCGGGGGCGTCGGCCGGTACGGCCGCGGCCGTGGCGGTGAGGGTGCCCGCGGCCAGTTCGGGGACGAGCGGATCGCCGGTGTCGACCGCGTACCCGGAGTCGTCGGCGGTCAACTGGACCGAGCCCAGCAGATCCCGCAGGGCGGCGCAGCACGCCTCCCTGCGGGAGAGACCGGCGGCGACGGCCCAGCGCGCGGCCGGTCCGCCGGCCTCGCGGGCGAGCACGGCGGCGCCGCCGGTGCGTGCGTCCTCGCCGAGGTCGAGCAGGTGCGCCTCGATTCCCAGATTGACCGCGGACTTGAGCAGGAAGACGAGTTCGGGATCGTCGTCGGGTGTCACCGTCGCGGTCCGGGCCGTCCCGCGGAGGGCGCACAGCAGGGCGTCGTGGGCGACGGCCGACAGAAGTCCGCTTCCCGCCGCCTCTCCGTCGGTGCCGCCGGAGCCCGCTCCGGCGGAGGTCGCCAGGACGATCCTCTCGCGGTTGTACGGGCCGAACGGCCGTACGGCGGCGGCCGGCACCTTCACGCGCTCCCCGGTGAGCAGCGACGTGGCCGGAACCCAGGCGGCGACCTCGGACGCCGTTGCGCTGCCGGCCCCGGTGGTGAGTGCGGCCGGTGCCACGGCGGGCAGGTCCGCACCGGCGCCGGCCAGGAGCCGTACCGGAACGACGTGTTCGACGTAGGTCTCGGCCGCCAGGCGCAGCGCCCGCGTCCGGGCCCCGGCGAGATGGTGCACGTCGAAGGCGGCGATCGTGCGGCGTTCTCCCGGCGCGAGGGCCAGTTCGAGACGTGCGGCCTTGAGCGGGGTCTGGGTGAGCGACTCGTCGTCGAAGCGGGCGAAGACCCCGGTGAAGGCACCCACGAGGGCGGTGCTGGTGCGGTTGAGCGCGTCGACGGTGTCCTCGGCGTCACGCGCGGTCTCCACGCTCGCGGTGGTGGGGACGGCGAGCGCGCCGGGCAGCCCGTGCGTCGTCTCCGGCCTGCCGCCGGGCAGGGGGTCGGGCGCGCTCTCCCCGGCGGTCCGGGTGCCGGACCGTGCCCGCCCGGGGCCGCACAGCGAGCAGCGGGGGTGGGGCAGCAGCGGCTCGGCGACGACGTCGAGGGACTGCAGGTTCTGGAGCAGCACCTGCCGGTCCGTCTCGGCCGGCAGGGCTCCGGTGGCGATGCGGAAGACCTCGTAGGCGAGCAGATTCCCCGTCATGGCGGCGACGGGTCCGCCGAGCGGCCCCTCCCCGGCGGGGCGGCCGGGTTCGGCCGCGGCGCCCGCCACCTCGCTCCAGAGCGCGGCGGCCGCGCCGGCGTCGTGGTTGGCCCCGAGCCTCAGCAGGGCGCAGGACCAGCACCCGGTGGAACCTGCGGTGGCGAGCGGGCCGGTGACGGCCAGTTCGCCGAACGTCCACACGGGGATGAGGGTCTTGCCCTCGGGTACGCCGGCGGCCAACAGCCGGTGGACGCGCCGCGCGGCACCCGCCCCGGTGACCACGACCGTGTCGTAGTCGGCGAGTTCCGGCCACTCGGGTTCGGCGGGGAGCAGGTCGGTGCGCACGGGACAGCCGTCGGCGGCGGCTTCCGCCGCTTCTGCGGCCACCTCGGGGAAGTCCGCGGCGAGGGCGATCCCGGCGCAGCCGTTGCGGACCAGGCTCAGGGCGCACCAGCGGGCGACCTCGTCGTCGCCGAGCACTGCGACGGCGGTGTCCCGGAAGCGGCGGAAGCGCTCGGGGGCACGGTCGGTGTAGTGGTCGACGTAGGCGATCTGGGTGGCGTAGCGGCGTGCGGCCGCCTCGCCCGGCCCGCTTCCCGGGTCGTCGTCGGTGAGTGGTACGTCCCGTGCGAAGTCGCGCTCGTAGAGGGTCCGGACCAGCTCGGCCGCCATCCCGCGCTGCGGGGCGCCGAATCCCGAGCAGAGTTCTGCGAGGCTGTGGTCCCCGGTGAGGTGGGGCACCATCAGCGACGCGAACCGGTAGGCGGTACGGCCGGTCAGGTGGAAGCCTCCGTCGGCGTTGTGGAAGAGGACGCCGCCCGGAGTCTCGGTGAACAGCACGTCGCGGCGGATCCGGGGCCGTGTGGCGGCGAGCGCGTCGAACGGTGTCCGGCCCGCGCGGGACTTCTCGGGAACGCAGGCGCCCGCGTCGGCCCCCGTTCCGTCGGACACCCCGGCGCCGTCCGGCGTTCCCGCGCCGCCGGCTGAGCCTGGTCCCCCGGCCGGATCCGCTCCACCCGGTGATCCCGTCGGTTCCACGTTCGCCACCGGGGATGCCCCCTTCTTCGTGGAGCCGGCTTCTCTTGCGTCGTCTGCTTCGATGACGTCGGTGGGCATGGCGTCACACCTTCTGTGTGGGACGGACGGAGGGCGAGTCGTCGCCGCGCGCGTAGAGGCGCAGGAGGTCGTGCATGCGGTACGGGCCTGGCGGCCCCTCTTCGAGCAGTCCGGCGTCCGCCAGCCGTTCGAGGAGGTCCTCGGTCTCGCGCAGGGGCAGACCGAGCAGGGCGGCGCCGTCGCAGGCGTGGAGTCCGCCGGTCGTGTGCGCGCCGATGCGCAGGAAGGCGCGGGCGGCCTCCGCGTCGAGCCGGCCGAGCGCCGCGCCGAGCACCTGACGGAGGGACATGTGCGGCGAGCCGGGCAGGGAGAGCCGGGCCAGCGGATCTCCGGACAGCCACTCCGCGCAGTCGGCGAGCCCCAGCGCCGGACGGGTGAGCAGACGTGCCGTGACGATCCTGAGGGCGAGCGGATGGTGACAGCAGGCGTCGGCCAGGGCGCGGGCGGCATCGGGTTCCGCGCCCACCCGTTCGCCGCCGAGTACGGTCCTCAGCAGGTCGTACGACTCGTCCTCCGCGAGCGGGCCGAGGCGCTGGACCCAGCCGCCGTGCGCGGCGATCAGCCCGGCGAGTCCGCGTCTGCTGGTGACGAGGGCGGCGGCGTCGGGGCGCGCGTGCAGCAGGGGCAGCACCTGGTCGCCGTCGAACACGTCGTCGAGGACGAGCAGGATCCGGCCACGGGCGTGCGGCTCTCCCACCGCGGCCGTGACCTCCGCCGTCACCTCGCGTGCGGTGAGCGGCACGCCGTCGGGGCGGACCATTCGGACGAGGTACCGGCCGCCGGGAAACCGGTTCTCCACGAGGTGGGCCACCCGCCGGGCGAGCGCGGTCTTCCCGATCCCGGGTGCCCCGGACACCACGACGGCCGCCGCCTCATGTCCCTCCCGCCCGGTGAGGCGACCGCTGAGGGCCGCGGTCTCGGAGGCTCGGCCCGTGAACGCCGGAACGGGTGGCACGGGCACGACGAGCAGCGCGTCGTCACCGCACAGCGCGTGGGCGGGGGACGCGCTCCGGGAGGACGGTGGTGAAAGCGGCCGGGCGTCCCCGTCGCCCGGCACCGGACGCCTCACGGCCGGGGTACCGGGGGGCGCGGACGTCCCCGCCGGCACGGACGCCGGAGCCGCCGCCCCGGCGGCGGGCGCCCCGCTGCCGCCGGCGTTACCGGGCACGGGGCGGCCGGCGGATCCGTCGGGGTCAGCCGCGGAAAGCGCCCGCGCGGTCGCCGACGGGCCCGACCCGTCGTCGCCGCCCGGAGCGTCACCGGGCCGCCCCACGGGCGGGACGGCGACGGGGCGCGGCATCACCGGGGCAGGGCGCCGTGAGGCGTCTCCCGGAGCGTCCGCGGTGTCCGGCACCGGAGCGGTGCCGAACACCGCGCCCCGGCCCGGCTCCGCCGGCGGGGGCGGGACCGCCACCGCGGACGGAGAGGGTGGCACGGCCTGCCGCCCGGCCGCGACCGGGAGCGACGGCCGCGACGGGACCGCCGCCGCGAGAGCGGGAACGGCGCGCCCGAGGTCGTCACCGCGCAGGATGGCCAGTTCCAGTTCCCGCAGCGCCGGCGACGGGTCGACGCCCAGTTCGGACCGGAGGTACGCCTTCACCCTCCGGTACTCCGCCAGCGCCTCCGTCTGCCTGCCGCTCCGGTACAGCGCCTCGATCAGCTGCTCGCGGAAGCGCTCGTGGCCCGGATGGGCACGTGTGGCACCCCACAGGGCGACCAGTGCCTCACCGCAGCGTCCCAGGGAGAGTTGCAGGTCGCAGACCCTCTCGACGGTCCGCAGCCGCTCCTCCGCGAGCCTCGGAACCTCGTCCCGACGCAGCACGTCCGAGCGCACGTTCGCGAGCAGCGGCCCCTGCCACAGCGACAGCGCGTCCTCCAGGGTGTGCAGTTCACTTCCCGGGTCGTGGGCGTACGCGGCAGCCAGACCCACCCGCTCCCGGAAGCCGATCAGGTCGAGGGATTCCGGCCCCGCGCAGATGCGGTACCCGCCGGGTACGGCCTCGATCGGGGCACCGGTGACACCGTGCTTCACGAACAGCCGCCGCAGCCGCAGCACACACGTCTGCAGTGCCGCTCTGGCCGTCGCGGGCTGCTGCTCGCCCCACATGGTGCGCTGGAGGTACTCGACCGAGACGACGGTGTTGGCGTGCAGGAGCAGGGAGGCGAGGAGGATGGTCGGTTTGGAGGGCGGGAGGACGACGGTGTCGCAACCGTCGGTGATGCTCAGCGGTCCGAGCAGCTGAAACCGCATAGCGGCGCGCCCGCCTAGTCCCAGCCGTTGACGTGTTTGCAGAAGGCGAGGGCTTCCTCCGGGACGGCACCGTGGCAGACCGCGTGCTCGAGGTGGCTGCAGAGGATCTCGGCCACCGGCCGTTCCGCCGGAATGGGGTCTTCCGGCAGATGCGCGAGCCCGGTCCCGCTCCGGACGGCGACGGTGAGACCGGTGGAATCGGTCGTGGTCGTGACGGGGACGCCCGCCGCGGCGGGGACCGGGGCGGCTGCGGCGGCACCGCCGGTCGTGACGAGGGTGACGGTCGCGAGTCCGGCGACGAGGCCGGTCCGCGTGGCCCGGATCGGTCTCTTCGCAAGTGACATCAGGTACACGTGTGCTCCCTGTTGTGGCTTACGGGTGGGGGATGTTCGCCACGTGCGACCTTGCCAGGGCGGGGGCACCTACAACGGCCGGAAGCCTGTCAGCTTGATGCAGGAGCCACGACAGCTTTGTGTCAACGCAGCAGGACGCGCGTAGTTGTGGTATGGCCCGGCCAAATCCGCTGCCGGTGCCGCGCGTTCGCCGAACGGTGGGCGGACCGGAGGGCCGCATGGCCGGATCCGGCGGACCGACCGCCCCGGGCACGCCTGGCCCCGCGGGACGGCCGGATCGCTCCGCCGTTCGCCCGTCCGGTTCCGTGACCGCGCAGGACGGAGGCAACGACCACCGCGGCCGGGGCCCCTTACACAGCCGCTCCGCGCTCGTGCGGCACCTCGACGGCCCCACCACCTCCACCGTGGCCCGGCTGTTCGACGACCGGGACATCGCCCACCTCCGGATCCGCTCGGTCGGCGGTGCCGTCGACGACACCCCGGCCGCGGCCACGGCCTACGCCCACCGGTTCCAGAACTTCTCCCTGAACGCCGTCGTCCGCGAGCCGCGCGACGAGCGGGCCGACTCACTCCGGGACGGCCTCGGCGAGGGCCTGTACCTCAGCTTCGACACCCGCACCGGGCCCCACGTCCTGGGCAGGGCCTTCCCGCCGACCACGCTCCGGCGACTGCGGAACGTCAAAGCGGCGTACGACCCGGAGAACGCCTTCCGCGACAACTTCCCCACCCCACCCGCGGAGCCGGCCTCCTGATCCGGAACGATCGCGGCCGTGCCATCCTCGACCCGGCACGGTGCCCGCGCCGCCTTCCGTGCAGGAGGATCCGGCGGTGGGACGGTGCGAGCGGAGTGGGACGCCGATCCGCGGTGTCGAAGTGTGCGGGGGCAGTGGCAGTGTGATGCCGGCACGACCGGCAAGGGCTGGGGAGGAGCAACATGCTGGAGGCGGTGGGACTGTCGGCCTCGGAGACCGACGTGTACCGCGCGCTCGTCGCCGCCGTCGCGGCGTCGGCCGACGAGGTGTCCACGACGACGGGCCTCGACGCCGGGACCGCCGGGCGGCTGCTCGTCGCGCTGGAGCACAAGGGCCTGGCGCACGGAGTGGAGGGGGTTCCGGGGCGGTTCGCCGCCAACCCGCCCGACCTCGCCCTGCGCCCCCGGATCGAGCGCCACGCCGACGACCTGGACAAGGCGCGTGCCGCGGTGTCCGAACTCATGGAGGCCTACCGGCGGAACGCCTGGATCCGCGACGCGAGCGACGTGGTCGAGCTCATCACCGGGGCCGGCGGGCTGCGCCAGCGGCTGCAGCAGGTCCAGGACAGCGCCCGCGAGGAGCTGCTGTGGTTCTGCAGGGCCCAGTACGTGGCCGTGCCGTCCGGCACGAACCGGGCCGAGTTCGACGCCCTGGCGCGGGGCGTCGGCTACCGGGTCCTGTACGAGCAGGCGTTCTTCGACGACTCCGGGTCCGTTGACAACGTAGTCAGGGCGGTACGGGCAGGCGAAGCGGCACGCGCCGTACCGGCGTTGCCCCTGCGGATGGCGGTCGCCGACCGGTGTGTGGCGATCTGCCCGCTGGCACCGGCCGGTCCGGCGGGCGACCCGCGCGAGGTGACGGCGGCCGTCGTCCGCGGCAGCAGCCTGGTGGAGGCCCTCGTCGCGCTGTTCGAACGGTACTGGGAGATCGGGGCCCCGCTGCGGGTGACCGCGGAGGGGCAGATCGGCGGGCCGGACCTGGAGGCCGACGCCGACGCGCTGACGGCCGACGACCAGCATCTGCTGTCCCTGATGGTCGCCGGCATCACCGACGAGTCGATCGCCGGGCAGCTGGGCATCAGCAGACGCACCGTGCAGCGCCGCATCCAGCACATGATGCACATCGCCGGGGTGGCGACCCGGATGCAGCTCGGCTGGCAGGCCGCGCGCCGCAACTGGATCTGAGCGGAACGGACGGCGGTGGTGCGGACGGCCGACCCGGCCGGCCGCACCACCCCGGGCGGGGCCGTGATGCCCACCCCCACGGAAGGCGATCACGTCACCCACACCGCCCGGATCCCGGGGCGGCCACGGGCCGGACGGCCCGGCCGCCTCCCCGCACCGCACCAGGGCGGGCAGGCGGTCACCGGCCGCGTCCGGGCCCGGCGGTCAGCCCCGGTGCGTGTAGGCCCGCGTCACGGTCTGCCGCACGCTGTTGGCCGCGGCTTCCCGGGCGCTGACCCGCAGTGTTACGTACGCGTCGCCGCGTACGCCGGAGGGGCGCTTCACACCGGGCTCGGAGGCATTGGCCCCCGGTCGCTCAGCGGGGCCCTGCTCCAGGTGCGGCCGTCGTCGTACGACGCCTCGACCTTCATGACCACGCCCTTCGGCGCGGCGACCCCGTCCCGCGCCCGGACCGCGGGCCGGACGGCGTGGGTACGGCCCGGCCCGCCAGCAGGCGGATTCGTCTCATCCGGCGCAAGCCTTCCTCTCGGAGCGAAAGGGTGTTCACGCGCTGGACAGAATCCGGCGAGCGGGGAATGCCTGTCACCGCACTGCCGTGGCAGGGATGCGACATGTCTCAATGTCGACACGGGCACCGGGCGCGTCCCTCGCGTCGCCGGCCCCTATCAGGTCATGACCCAATACCGAAACACTACTGGCACTCCCGGGGGTACGGCGCTAACTTGCCCCGAGCAGCCCCGACGCCACCCCAGGAGCCTCCCGTGACGTACGACGTCAGTGCGATCCGCGCGCAGTTCCCCGCCCTCGCCGCCGGGACCGCGCACTTCGACGGGCCCGGCGGCACCCAGACGCCGCTGCCCGTCATCGAGGCCGTCACGGACGCGCTCTCGCGCCCGCTGTCGAACCGCGGGCGCCTCCTGGCCGGCGAACGCAACGCGGACGGCATCGTCGTCGGGGCCCGCCGGGCCATGGCGGACCTGCTGGGCGCGGCGCCCTCCGGCATCGTCTTCGGCCGCAGCGCCACCCAGCTCGTCTACGACCTCTCCCGCACGCTCGCCACGGAGTGGTCGCCCGGGGACGAGGTCGTCGTCACCCGCCTCGACCACGACTCCAACATCCGTCCCTGGATCCAGGCCGCCGAGCGGGTCGGCGCCACCGTCCGGTGGGCGGACTTCGACCCGGCGACAGGGGAGCTGTCGCCCGACCACATCCGCGCCGCACTGTCCGACCGCACGCGCCTGGTCGCGGTCACCGCGGCCTCCAACCTGATCGGCACCCGCCCGCCGGTCGCGGAGATCTCGCGGCTCGTGCACGACGCCGGGGCACTGCTCCACGTCGACGGCGTGCACCGCACCGCGCACTCCGCGGTCGACGTGGAACGCCTCGGCGCGGACTTCTTCGTCTGCTCCCCGTACAAGTTCCTCGGCCCCCACCACGGGGTCCTCGCCGCTCGCCCCGAACTGCTGGAGACCTTGCGCCCGGACAAGCTCCTCCCGTCCTCGGACACCGTGCCGGAACGCTTCGAGTACGGCACCCTGCCGTACGAACTGCTCGCGGGAACGCGCGCTGCGGTCGACTTCCTGGCCGGCCTGGACACGGACGCGTCGGGAACCCGCCGTGAGCGCCTGACGGCCTCGTTCGCGGCCATCGAGGAGCACGAGGGGGCTCTGCGCGCCCGGCTCGACGGAGGACTGTCCGCCCTCGGCGGGACCACGGTCCACTCCCGCGCGGCCGACCGCACCCCCACCACGCTTCTGACCTTCCCCGGCCGGAGCACGACGGCCGCGTACCGCTTCCTCGCCGAACGCGGCATTCACGCACCGTCCGGTTCCTTCTACGCGGTGGAGGCCTCCCGCCGGCTGGGCCTCGGGGACACGGGCGGCCTCCGCGTCGGCCTGGCACCGTACAGCGACGGAGAGGACGTGGACCGGCTGCTGACGGGGCTGTCGGAGTTCCTGCGCTCATGAGGGAGGGGAACCGGTCGGTGGGGAGCCGGGGAACCCGGACGATGCGTCATACGGTGTGCAGGGCCGGGCACTGACGCATCACTCCCCACCGGGCGTATGCGGATGATCCGGCAACGCGGCGAGGTGCCGCATCCGGCGTCGTGCGCCCGCCTGGCATACGGGACGGCCCTACGCTGGCCGTCCAGGGCACGTTTCGAAAGTCCCGTCAGGTGAGCCGCACCGGGGCGCGACTTCAGCCGAACCCGTTCGCCCGCACCGCAGATGCACGTTCCAGGGAGGTGCCGGATGGAGACACCCGCGTCGTCGCCCGCGAAGCCGGAAAGTCCGCTTCCCCGGGCTCTGTTCCTGACGCTGACCCTGCTGACGGGGGCCCTGAACGCGATCGGCTTCCTGGCCCTCGGCGGGGTCTTCGTCAGTGTGATGACGGCCAATCTCGCCCTGGTCGGGATCGCGGTCGGTGGCACCGACCCCGACCTGGCGCGGAACTCCGTCGTGGCGCTCGCCGGATACATCACCGGGGTCCTGCTCGGCGCCCGGTACGGCGAGCGTTGCGAACGCCGGAACCGGTCGGGCGTACGCGCGCTGCTCGGCGGCGAGTTGCTGCTGCTGTGCGGGGTCCTGGCGGGCTGGCTCGTGTCGGACGGCAGCCCTGCCGCGCACCTGCGCACCGTCCTCCTGGGGACCGCCGCCCTGGCGATGGGATGTCAGAGCGCGACGATCCGGGCCGCCGCGCCGCCGGGCGTCTCCACCACGTACATGACCGGGCTCCTCACCGCCGTGCTGACCGATCTCCTGGCGCGCCGCCGACCGGACTGGGACAGGGCCGCCCTGCTCGCGGCGATCCCGGCCGGGGCCGCGCTCGGCGCCCTCGTCGTCGGCACCGCGAGGACGGCGGCACCGCTGCTGCCGGTCGTCCTGGTGGCTGCCGCACTGACCCTGTCCGGCGGCGGGCCGGGCGCGCCCGGCCGGGCGGACCCCGGCTGACGCGTGACGAGGCCGTGCTCGAGGAAGCAACGGGGGTCCGGTGCGGTGCGGTCACGCGGAGCCGTGCCGCACCCGCTGGCGCTGACGCGCCGTCCGGCGCTTGAGCGCGCGGCGCTCGTCCTCGCCGAGGCCGCCCCAGACCCCGGAGTCCTGGCCTTGGGCCATGGCCCAGTCCGGGACCGGGTCGGCGGATCGCCGGTCAGCCGCGCCTCGCTCCAGGCCGACCTCGCCAACGCCCAGGCCCTCAGCACCCGCCTGACCGCCCGCATTCAGCAGCTGGAGAAGCGGCTGTCGCAGGCCCTGGGAGCTCAGGCATGGCAGGAGTCAGGGCTCGGAGCCCCAGCGGACATCGACGAACTTCAACGAAAGATCACGAGGCTGGAGCAGCACAACGTTGAACAGACCTCCGCGTTGGAGGAGGCCCGATCCGACCTCGACGCCGCGAGGGAGGCCAACCGGGATCTGACCAGAGCGCTGAACCAACGCGGCTGACGATCCTCGTGAGGCCGTTGTCAGTGCTGGTTGAGAGCATCAGCGGCATGACACCGTTTCTTCTCACCGACATCGAGCGAGCTGTTCGCAGCAGCTGGAGTGCCGACACATGCACGCCCGGGTTCCGGCCGCGCTGGAGCCCAGACAACCCGGCCCGGGACCAGTGCGGTGTCACGGCCATGGTGCTGAATGACCTCTTGGGAGGGGAGCTGATCCGCGGGGAAGTCCACGTGAACGGAGAACGCGTGGACTACCACTGGTGGAACCGCCTGGGCATGGGCGTCGAGATCGACCTCACCCGGGAGCAGTTCCGGCCGGAGGAGATCGTCACCGGAGGCATCGTCATTCCCCGCCCTCCCATCACCGAGTGGCGCAGGCTCCGCGAGGAGTACGAACTCCTCCGCGATCGCGTCATGGAGAAGCTCGATCAAGGACACGAAGCGGTCTCTGTGTCCGCGGCTTGTTGACGGAGCACAGTCCTATCGCCTCGCGCTGCAGAGGCGATAGGAGCGGGTGCCGATCTCGGTGACGCCCCAGACGTCAGGGAGCGAGGCGGTCCAGTTCATCAGCGATCGCCTCGCGCACCGCGTCGTGCTGAGGGCCGAGCACATACTGCTCGTCATGCCACCGCTCACGCGGATACAGCCACACCGGTCGGCCCACAAGATCGGCGGGCTCCCAGTCGAACCGCGGCCACACATGCGCATGCAGGAACGGATCGGTGTTCCCCAGGATCTCCAGATTCACCCGTCGGAAAGCCGGGTCCAGCCGTCTGCAAGCGCGCTCGACGGCCTCACCCAGCTTGTCCATGTCGGAGAGAAACGCCAGGCGCCTGATCTTCGGAAGCTCCGACAGCCGCTCCACCGAGGGATCGTCGACCAGAAGCACCGAGTATCCCGGCAGGAACTGGACGTCCCCGATCACTGCGAATCCCGCTTCCAACTTCCGGAGCACCGCAGGGTTCTCACCCCGAAGGGCACTGCCGATCCGGTCCTTCCGCCAGCCATCACTCATGATCGGCGACCCTACCCAACATCAAGCAGCGCCACATGTGTTGCACACGAGAGGGTCGCTCACACCGGCGCTGAGCTGCATAAAGTGTTCTCCACTCGCCTCGCGTCACACGGTTGCCCCCAGAGAAGACGGCAGACGGCCTTGGCCTCGGCCACCTGGAGCAGGGCCGGTCCGGTGTTGCCGATGGGGAAGAACAGATCGGGATCCTCGTCGCGGCAGGCCGCGTCGTGACGCCAGTTCTCGTGCTCCACTGGGAGCGCCTCCTCCGTTCGGGGATGTTCGTCCTTCCCCAGTCGGGTGGCCGACGATCGGCGGCTGAAACACACGTCGCACGTACCTCCTCGGATCGGGCGGGGCGAAGGACGTCCGAGCGACGTCCCGCCACGCGATCGGCGGCCCGCCCGAACGACGCGGATCCGTCCTGCTCGTCGTGCCGCCCGGGCCCGGCCGGCGGAAACCGCCTCCGCCCGGGTGAGTTCCGTCTCGCGCGACGCGGCCCGTACCAGCCCGCCGGCCNCCCGGGCCCGGCCGGCGGAAACCGCCTCCGCCCGGGTGAGTTCCGTCTCGCGCGACGCGGCCCGTACCAGCCCGCCGGCCCACCTCACCCGTTCGGTGGCGTTTGAGTGGCACCCCGCACGGCCCGGGATTCTCATGGAACCGGACCTCAACGGCGTCCGGGGCGGAGGTGCCCGATGTACAGCATGTGCGCCGAGCGGATAGCGGCCGAGGGCGGCACCACACTCGTGTGGCACGCCCTCGACACCAACGGCGACGCCCTGTGCGCCCGGCCGGTCAGGGGCACGGCGGCGTGGACGCCGGAGGCCGTGAACGGCCTCGACGAGTACTGCCGCGACTGCATGAACGCCGTCGCCATGGCCTTCCGGCCCGCTTCCCGTGCCCCCGGCGACCGCGCCGTCGTCGGAGGCGGATCCGCGGAGCGGCAGGCCGACTCCGCTCCACCGGATCCGGAGCACCTCTCCCATGGGCGGTGACTCGCAGCGGCGGGACCGCTCGCGACCGGGGCTCGTCGCACGCTGGCGCGAATCGGCGGATCAGCATCTGACGCCCACCAAGAGATCGCTGATCGTTACGTGGCTGTCCTTCGGCGTCACCTGGGGCGCGGTCCGGCTCATCACGCACGGCATCCGCGACGGATGGCTGCCCTGGGGGAACATCACCGCCGCCGGCAGGCACTTCCACCACTACAACTTCGGGATCGGGACCCTGGCGGGCGTCGGCCTCGTCGCCGTGCGCGGAGACGAACGCGCGGTGGGCCACCCGGCCGTCGCCGCCGCCTACGGCTCGGGAACGGCCCTGATCGCCGACGAGTTCGCCCTGCTCCTCGATCTGCAGGACGTGTACTGGACCAAGCAGGGGCGCCTGAGCGTGGACGTCTCCCTGGGGATCCTCTCGGCGCTCGGGGCGTACCTGACCGCCGTGCCGTTCTGGCACGAGTGTGCCCGTGTGACACGCCACCACCTGGTGTCCGCGGCCAAGCGCGAAGCGCGATAGGACTCCCGGCGGGCGCGCCGCTCGCCCACCGGCCCCGTGCACGCGCACCAGCTCCGGCCGTCACGTACGGCCGGAGCACGCCCCCTCGGGTCAGCACGCCCTTCCGCCGCGTACCGCCGTGCCGAGTCCGCACGCCCTGCTGAGTATGCGCGGACGCACTCCTAGGTAGACGTACTCAGGGCATGACGACGGGCGTCGACGACAGTGGTGTGCGAACCGAACGAACAGACCGAACGACCAGAGCAGGAGACCGCCGTGCACGTGTCCCGCAGGATCAACCGGCACATCGGCACCACCGGGCGCCGCAGGGGGCGGCGCGTCGTCGCAGCCGCCGCACTCACCGCCGCGGTGGCGGCGGCCGCGCTCACCGGATGCTCCATCAGGGACGACATCTGCAGCGAAGGCGAGTACCCCGTCATCGCGGTGGGCGGCACCGGTTCCGCGTGCGCCCCCGAGGGGGAGCGGCCCCCGAAGGGCTACACGCGGTACCCCGAGGGCAAGGTGCCGCAGAAGGTCGACGACGAGTGGGACGTCTACTGGCGTACGCACACGGTCGACGAGGGCGGCAACATCGTCGACGCCCCTGACCCGGGCTGAGCACCCGAACCCGTGGTTCGACGGCGACGGCGCCGGGCGCTCCATGTTCACGACTCCGGAACCCCGTCCTGCGCACGATGCCGCCCGCCTCGAGCACGTGCGGTGCGAGGACGGACGCCGGGCGCGGTCCCGGCGCCTCCCGGTGACACGCCGAGGGACGGACGCGTCCGGGCGGCGGGTGGTCAGCTGCCACGCAGCAGTTCGCGTTCGGCGACTTCGCGGAAGCTGCGCGGCGGCCGTCCGGTGACGCGCCGGACGGTGTCCGTGGTCCGGTCCTCCGCTCCCGCGGCGATGGCGCGGTCCATACCGGCCAGCAACGCGGCGAACTCCCAGGGCATTCGGGCCGCGAGGCGGTCGCGCAGCTCGTCGTGCGTCAACCGGAGGTGGACCACCGGGCGGCCGGTGACGCGGGCGACGATCGCGGCGACGTCGTCGTGACTGAGCGTTTCCGGTCCGGTCAGGACCAGGTCCGGACCGGGCGCCGGCTCGTCCGTCAGGGCATGCGCGGCGACGGCGGCGATGTCGTCCGCATCGACGAATCCGACTCGGCCGGTCCCGGCCGCCGTCAGGATGGTGCCGTTCTCGCGGATGCCGGCGGCGTGGGGGTGTGTGCCGGTGAAGTTCTGCATGAACCAGGACGGCCGCAGCACCGCCCATTCGTCGAACAGACCGGGCAGGGCCCGGTGTACGGCTCCCGCGGCAGGGCCGCCCTCGGGGGTGGCCGAGGAGCTGAGGAGCACGGCGCGGTGCACACCGGCCTCGCGGGCCTGCCGGAGGAAGGGCAGCATGACCGCGGCCGGATCCGGGTCGCCGACCGGTGGGACGAGATAGACGCGGTCGGCTCCGGCGAGGGCTTCGCGGAAGGTGTCCGGCGCGTACCAGTCGAACCGGACCGGGTCGGTGCCCGGGAGCGCGATGCGCCCGCGGCTTGCGGCCCTGACCCGGTGGCCGGCCGCGACGAGGCGCGCGGTCGTTCGGCTGCCGGTGGTACCGGTCGCGCCGGTGACGAGGACGGTGCGGGTCGCGGTCACCGGGCGCTGCTCCCGGCGAACTCCACGCCGGACTCCTGGACGGCGAGGGGGTTCCAGTAGTCGCGGTAGGAGGTGAAGCGGCCGTCCCGCACGGTCACGACGGCGATGTAGGTCATGTCGAAGGGGCCGCCCGTCGCGACCACACGCCCCACTCCGCGCATCTCGGCCACGATGGTCCCCGGCTCGGTGGTCCGGTGGATCCGGAGGTCGGGGAAGTCGTGCAGGTCGATGTGGTCGGGATAGCCGTGCATATAGGCCGCGACGGCCTGCTTGCCCTCCAGGCGCGCCGGTCGGCCGGGGGGAGCGAAGGGGAACTCCATGACTCCGTACTCGGCCCACAGGTCGACCCAGCCGGGAATGTCCTTGTCCAGCAGGAGTCGAAGGCCGTGGCGGTACAGGTCCGCCGCTGAGGTGTCTGCGGGCATGCGCTTCTCCATCCCTTACGATACGGACCAGCGGTCCGCTTCATTGGAAAGATACGGACCGCCGGTCCGTTTTGCAACTGGAGGAACCGCATGCCCGAGCGCAGGCCACGCAAGGACGCGGCCCGTAACCGGACGGCCGCCCTCGCGGCCGCCGACACGCTCTTCTCCCGCAGCCGGAGCCCCGAGGACGTCACCATGGCCGACATCGCCGCGGCCGCAGGCGTGGGCAAGGCGACGCTCTTCCGGGCCTTCGGCGATCGCACCGGGCTGATCCACGCACTGTGCGAGACACGCCTCGAGGCGATCAGGGCCGCTGTCGAGGAGGGGCCGCCGCCGCTGGGACCGGGAGCGCAGCCGGTCGAGCGGGTACCGGCAGTGCTCGACGCCGTCCTGTGCTTCAAGCTCGACAACCGCCACCTCGCGCTGGCCCTGGAAGGAACCGGCGGCGACAGCCCCTACCGGACGAACCACTACGAGCGCTGGCACGCCCTGCTCAAGGACCTGCTGGAGCAGACCCCCGGCCCGACGGGAGACGCCGACTTCACCGCACACGCACTGCTCGCCGCCACCCGCGCCGACCTCGTCGAGCACCTGACCGGCGAGAAGCGCCTGTCACGAGACGAACTGCGGGGGCGGCTGGCGGCTTTCACCGCCCGAGTCATCGGCGGCCCCGCGCGACCGGAACCGTCCACCGGGAGCCGATGAGACACCGGGCCGGCCGCCCCGGCCGACCCGCAGACGGCGGCAGCGTTCCGGCGGCCGACGACGGGGAGTTCGGCGACACGGGACGGCGTCCGCCGACCGCGTCGAACCGCGCCGGCGGCGGGCCGAGGCGGCGGCCGGACACGGCCGGGCCCCGGGACCACGCGCGCGAGCCATGCGCCGCCCCTCCCCACCCGGGGCCGGCTGCGGCGGACCGGACACGAGCGCCCCGGCCGCCGCCTCCGGGGCCGACCCTCTTCCGGGCACGGCGCGCCGTGACACCCAACGCCCCCACCGAGCGGCCCGCTCCCCGATCACCCCCTGACCGACGTCCGGAAACGATAGAAATGCTCCATGCATCAGATTTTGGGGCGAAAAAGGCGCAGATCGCCGAAGTCGCCTGGGAGTGATCATGCGCGTGGCCGGTGGAGCGCCCGGGAACTACTGGGGCGTCTGCGTTCCCTGCTGACCGTGCGCAGCCTCGCCGGCCAGGTGTTCCTCCTGCAACTGGCGGTCGTGGTGCTGGTCGTCCTCGCCGCGCTGGTGGCCCTCGTCGTACAGGCGCGCCGTGACAGCATGGCGGACGCCCGGCACCGGACGCTCACCGCGGCCCAGACCTTCGCGAAGTCACCGGGGCTGCTCGATGCGTTGGAGAGTCCCGACCCCACCGCCTCGCTGCAGCCGAGCGCAGAGGCGGTCCGCAGAGCGGCCGGCGTCGACGCCATCATCGTCTACCGGCCGGACGGGATCACCCTCACCCACAGCGACCCGAAGCAGATCGGAAAGCACGTCATCGGCCCCTACGCGGAAGCGGCGGCGGGGAAGACGTTCACCCGGACCTTCCAGGGGGCGCTGGGGCTCTCCGTCATCTCCGCCGTCCCCGTCGAGGACACCGGCGGCTCGGTCGTCGCCATCGTCTCGTCCGTCGTCACGGTGGGGAGCGTGCAGGACCGGGTGAACCAGCAGCTGCCGGTCCTGTTCGGGGTCGCGGCCGGGTCGCTCGCCCTCGCCGCGGGCGGGTCGGCGCTGGTGAGCCGTCGCCTCCAGAGACAGACCCACGGCCTGGGGCCGGCCGAGATGACCCGGATGTACGAGCACCACGACGCAGTCCTCCACGCCGTACGGGAAGGGGTGCTGATCGTCGGGGGCGACGGCCGGCTGCTGCTGGCCAACGACGAGGCCCGTCGCCTGCTGGAGCTTCCGGAGGACGCGGAACGCCGCCGTGCGGGCGCGCTGGGGCTGAACGCCGACCTCGCCGAGCTGCTGACGTCCGGCCGCCCCGCCACCGACGAGGTGCACCTGGCGGGTGACCGGCTCCTCGCCGTCAACAAGCGGTTCACCGCCGCCCAGGGACCGGCGAGCAGGGTGGTGACGCTGCGGGACACCACCGAGCTGCAGGCCCTCTCCGGCAGGGCCGAGACCGCCCGCCGGCGGCTGCAACTGCTCTACGACGCCGGGGTGCGGATCGGCACGACCCTGGACGTCACCCGCACCGCCGAGGAACTCGCCGAAGTCGCGGTCCCGCGCTTCGCCGACATCGTCACCGTCGAACTCCTCGACCCCGTGCTGCACGGCGACGAACCCTCCGGCGCGAGCACCGAGATGCGCCGCACCGCCGTCGTGGGACTGGAGGGGGACCACCTCCTCTACCCGGTCGGCAGGCTGATCCGCTTCGTCCCCGCCCACCCCACCGCCGCCGGCGCGGCCGACGGCCGGGCGGTGCTGGTCGAGGACCTGAGCACCTCCGAGGGCTGGCAGGCACAGGACCCCGACCGCGCCCGGCGGGTCCTGGAGCACGGCATCCACTCCCTGATCGTGGTCCCGTTGCGCGCCCGGGGAGTGGTACTCGGAGCGGCCCACTACTGGCGGGCGGACGGCTCCCCGCCGTTCGAGGAGGAGGACGTGTCCTTCGCCGAGGAACTGGGCGCCCGGGCGGCAGTGTGCATCGACAACGCCCGCCGCTACACCCGCGAGCACACCATGGCCGTCACACTGCAGCGCAGCCTGCTGCCCAGCCGGGTGCCGGAACAGTCGGCCCTGGATGTGGCATACCGCTATCTGCCCGCACGCGCAGGTGTGGGCGGGGACTGGTTCGACGTCATCCCACTGTCCGGTGCCCGGGTCGCGCTGGTCGTCGGCGACGTCGTGGGGCACGGTCTGCACGCTGCAGCCACCATGGGCCGACTCCGCACCGCCGTGCACAACTTCTCCGTCCTGGACATCCCGCCGGAGGAACTCCTGGGCCGTGTGGACGAACTGGTGGCCCAGATCGACAGCGACGAGGACGCCGTCGCAGGGGAGGGCCGGGGCATCACTGGTGCGACCTGCCTGTACGCCGTCTACGATCCCACCTCCGGGCAACTCGCGGTCGCCACCGCAGGCCATCCCGGACCGGCCGTGGTCCACCCGGGCGGGACCGTGGACTTCCCCCGGCTGCCGGTGTCCCCGCCGCTGGGCCTCGGGGCCGGGCTGCCCGGCGAGAGCGCCGAACTGACGGTGCCCGAGGGGTCCCGGCTGGTGCTCTTCACCGACGGGCTGATCGAGGACCGGGAACGCGACCTGGACGTCGGCCTGGCCGCGTTGCGCGACGCGCTGGCCGGGCCCGGCCGGTCCCCGGAGGCCACCTGCGCCGCGGTCGTCGACGCGCTGGTCCCCGACCGGCCCAGGGACGACATCGCGCTGCTGGTGGCCCTTACCCACCGGCTCGACCCGACCCGGATCGCCGAGTGGCAGGTACCCCGCGACCCGGCCGCGGTCGCCCCCGTGCGCGCGGCGTGCGTCCGGCGGATCCGGGAATGGGGCCTCGGGCAGATCGACTTCGCCGCCGAACTCGTACTCAGCGAGCTCATCACCAACGCGATCCACTACGGCTCCGAACCCATCACCGTCCGGCTCGTCCGCGACCGGGTCCTGATCTGCGAGGTCTCCGACGGCAGCAGCACCTCGCCACGCCTGCGGCGGGCCGCGGTCACCGACGAGGGCGGCCGCGGGCTCTTCCTGGTGGCCCGGTTCACCGAGCGCTGGGGCACCCGCTACACGCCGACCGGCAAGGTCATCTGGGCCGAGCTCTCCCCCCACGGCCTCCCCGGCCCGTCTATGGAGGGACTCGCCGAGGTCCTGCTCGACGAGGAGGAGCCGCTTTCCGGGGAAGACCGGGAGCAGGACGGCACGGCACAGTGAGGGGCGTCCTGCCGATGCCGTACGGCCGCTCGCCGGTCTGCTCGTTCCCGCGCGTACGTCCCCGCCCGTTCGTCCCCGCCCGTTCGTCCCCGCCCGTTCGTCCCCGTTCGTTCCCGACCCTCGCGTCCTGGAGCAATCGTGACCGTACCCCGTGTCCGAACAGCGGCCACCGCGGCCTGCCTCACCCTCGCGCTGCTGGTCGGTTGCACCGAGACGCCGAAGACCGCGCCCGTCGAGCCGTCGGCCGCCACCTCCGCGCACGAGGCGGGCGGCATGAGCAGGCTGATCGCCGCGGCGAAGAAGGAGGGTGCGCTGAACGCGATCGCGCTTCCGCGCGACTGGGCCAACTACGGCGGACTGATCGACGGCTTCGAGAAGACGTACGGGATCAAGGTCACGGTCGACGATCCCCAGGGCTCCAGTCAGGACGAGATCGACTCCATCAGGAGGAGCGGAAAGCGCGCCAACGCCCCCGACGTCGTCGACGTGGGGGACACGTTCGCCCGGTCGGCGGTCCGCCAGAACCTGTTCGCGCCGTACCGGGTGGCCGCGTACGGCTCGGTACCGGACAACCAGAAGGACGGCGAAGAGGGCCGATGGACCAACAACTACGGCGGATACATCTCCATCGGCTGCGACGCCGCCCGTGTCAGGCCCTGCCCCCGGACCTTCGCCGATCTGCTGGAACCCCGGTACAAGGGGATCGTCTCGCTCGACGGCGACCCCACCCGTTCCAACACCGCCTTCGCGGGGGTCTACGCCGCCGCCCTCGCGAACGGAGGGTCGTTCGACGACATCACTCCCGGCCTGGAGTTCTTCGCCGAACTCCACGATCGCGGCAACTTCAACCCGGTCGAGTCCACCTCGGCCGCGGTCGAGACGGGGAGGACCCCCATCAGCATCGACTGGGACTACGTCAACCTCGACTACGCCGACCGGTTCCGCGGCAAGGGCGTGGACTGGCAGGTCGCGATCCCCTTCGACGGCAGCTTCGCCCAGTACTACGCCCTGGCCGTCAACAGGAACGCCCCCCATCCGGCGGCCGCCCGCCTGTGGCAGGAGTACCTCTTCGGCACGACGGGCCAGAACCTCCGACTCAAGGGCTACGCACGTCCGGTCCTGATGGAGACCATGCGCGAGGACGGCACCCTCGACGAGGCCGCAGCCGCGAGGCTGCCGACGGTTGAGGGCGAGCCCCGGTTCCCCACGGACGCGCAACTGCAGAAGGCGAGGCTGGCGGTCGACCGGGGCTGGGCGGAGGCCGTGGGAGGCTGACCGCGGTGCGTTCCGAGGCTGGCGGTCGACCGGGGCTGGGCGGAGGCCGTGGGAGGCTGACCGCGGTGCGTTCGGCCTCCGGCGGGGCCCGTACGGCCTTCCCTCGTCCGCTTCGTCCGGCAGGGCGGGCTTCGGCGGCACGGCCCGGACGGCTCGGTGGGCCTCGGCAGCGGCGTGCGGCCACGACCCGGCGGCCGCCCCTCACTCCACGATCGTGGCGACCGCGTCGAGCCCGGCGTGGCGCAGCGTCCGCCGGACCGTGCGCCGGGCCCCGCGGATGGTCAGCTCCGCGGGCTTCGCGCGAAGGCCGGCCGCCCGAAGGAGCGCGTACGCGCACGCGAGTTCGAGGTGGGTGACCCCGCTCATGTCCACGACCCACTCGGCGGCCTCGGCCAGCGGGCTCGCGTCAAGGCGTTCTTCCAGTTCGCGCAGGGCCGCGGCCCCGATGTCCCCGGTCAGGACCACCTCTGCGCGCAGACCGTCGGCCGTCGACACCGTGATGATCGGTCGGGCCGACGGGGTGGTGTCCTCGGCTGCCACGGTGAACTCCTTCACGGCCGGCGGTACTCACATCGCCCTTCCATCGTCACGCCGGCGGCCGGGGCCGGTCCGCGTGCGGACCCGGACCGGCCTCGAGTTCAGCCGACGGGCGTAGTCGCGGCCGTCCTCCGCCGCCGGCGGACCTCCGGGGCTCGGGCGGCCGGACAGCGGGAGCTCGGCGGGCGCTCGGACCGGCGGTACGCGGGCGCTCACGTCGGACGGTCGTGTGCCTCACATCCGCTCCGGCGCCGAGACCCCGAGCAGCCGCGGCCCGTTGCGCAGCACCACCCTCACCGCGTCGGTCAGCCACGACCGGGCCCTGGTCCGGTCGTCCGGGGCCTCCCCGGCCCTGGGCAGGACACGGCGGGCGTCGTAGAAGCGGTGGTACGTGCCGGCCGGCTGCTCCAGGGAGTGCGCCACCCGGTGCGGCGGCAGCGACGACCTGCGGGAGCCCGGCCCGCACCCCCAGCAGGTCGGCCTCCCGCCCGTGGCTAGCAGCGAGGGGCCGAAGTCCTGCGGCGCGCCCTCGACGCCGCTCAGGTGGGCGTCACCGTCGACACCGATCATCCGTCCGGAGCCAGGGCTCGGCTCCCGGCTCACTGACCGTGCCGCTCCTTCTCCCGCGCCCGGGGACCAGAGGAGCGGCGTCGCCGGAGCCGGACGGGCCGTGGGCGCCGCGGGCGGCGAACCCGGGCCCGGTCCCCGCGGTGCGGGCCGGCAGGCCGCCGCCGGCGCCGCCGTCAACGGAGGACGGAGAGGACGACGGTGGTCGCGCAGAGCGTGAGGCAGGCGGCGAGGCAGGCGACTGTCCGGCACAGGACGCGGCGCCGCAGTTCCCGGTAGCGGGCGTCGTACTGGGCCTCCAGTTCGCGAGCCCGTCCCGCCACCGCCTCGAACTGCTCCCGGGACGCCTGGATGCGGTCCGCGGTACTGAGGCGTACGAGCTCCTTGCGCTCGTCGAGCGTCAGCCAGGGCATCCGGTCGGCGAGCCCTTCGGCCGCCGTCCGGGCCGCGACGACATGGGCGTTGGCCATCAGATAGCCCTCCAGCCGGGCGAAGCCCGCCGCCATGTCGGCGCTGTCGCGGGCTCCGCCCCCCGCACCCCTCACCGGTTGTCCTTGTCGTCGCCGAGCGGAGGCGCCGCGCCCCTGCCCGGTTCGGCCACGTTCCGGTAGCCGGTGACGATCGCCTCGTCGCTCGATGCGACCTCCGGGTGGTGCAGGTCGAACGCCGGGGATTCGGAGCGGATCCGCGGCAGGGTGAGGAAGTTGTGCCGCGGCGGCGGGCAGGACGTCGCCCATTCGAGCGAACGGCCG